>NZ_JAUBVE010000169.1:0-2418 GCF_036705715.1 Microcoleus sp. AT3-D2
TCGTAGTTCATATTATTAAGCTAATTTTTTCTTTTATTTTACCTAGAAAGAGCGCACTTTCGCAAGAGGTCTATTAATCAGGTATGCAGATGACTTCGTGATTCTCCACGAAGACATAACCGTTGTCCAAAGATGCCGAGAGATAATCTCGGAATGGTTAAAAGACATAGGCTTGGAATTGAAGCCTAGTAAAACAAGACTGACACACACCCTTACAGAAATGGAGGGTGAAAAACCAGGGTTCGACTTCCTAGGTTTCAATATACGTCAGTTTCCCAAAGGAAAACACCAATCAGGTAAGAATACCAAAGGGGAAAAACTAGGATTCAAAACCATCATCACCCCAAGCCAAAACAAGATTAAGGTACATTACGACCACATCGCAAGAGTTATTGACGCCCAAAAGTCAGCACCGCAAGCGGCGCTAATCAAACGAATTAACCCCATAATACGGGGATGGGCAAACTACTATGCGACTGTAGTAAGTAAGGAAGCTTACGCAGAATTAGACGACCTGGTGTATCGAAAACTTGTAGCTTGGGCAACCTACCGCCACCCAAAGAAATCAAAAATCATGGGTGTCAAAGAAATATTGGCAATCTATAGCAATCCTAAGTGATTTTCTATATCTGTAAAATCTGAAAGTCTTGCTATACAAGAAGTCTAGGAAGACAAGAGGGCGTTGTGTTGTGAGGCTCAAATCGGATTGCTATATGGGCGGTAACAACTGGGTATTCGCAACCAGGAAAGAGGGTACAAGCCCACTTCGGTTACTTGACCATGCCGACACTCCAATATTGCGTCATGTGAAAGTTAAAGGCAAATCGTCACCATACGACGCGAACCTAGTTTACTGGAGTACAAGAATGGGTAACAACCCAGAAATGCCAACTAGGGTATCAAAACTTTTGAAAAGGCAAAAAGGGAAGTGCGCCCACTGCGGATTGTTTTTCCGTGAAAACGATGTGATAGAAATTGACCACAAAATCCCGAAATCGCAAGGTGGAAAGGATTCTTACGATAACTGGGAACTTCTACACAGACATTGCCACGACACAAAGACCGCCTCAGATGGCAGTCCCGGCAACAAATCCGGCTGCAATAATGCCGAGCCTAAGCCCACCAAAAGACTTGAAAAAGTCGCAGACAAATGGGTAATGAGGTATGCGTGACAAGCACCAAATCATTGAGGAGCCGTGTGAAGGGAAACTTTCATGCACGGTTTTGAAGACCAGCGAGGCTGGTGACAGTCTCGCTGAGTTTAATAGGGCAGCACATGATGCTCAAAAATACCTGTTTCAAAACCTAAACTCTCAAGGTAAAGGAATAACCAAGCGAGTCATCGAATTAGACATCGAAAAGTGCTTTGACAGAATCAGCCACACTGCCATTATGGATAGACTCATTGCCCCAATGGGCATCAGAAACGGAATCTTCCGTTGTCTAAAAATAGGAGTAAACCCAGAATTTCCCGAACAAGGAACACCGCAAGGTGGAGTAGTCAGCCCACTTCTGGCAAATATAGCATTAAACGGGATAGAGTCCCTTCACCCATCCGTCAGATATGCTGACGATCTGGTGTTTTTTCTCAAACCAAAAGATGACGCACAAAAGATCCTTGACAAAATCCGTCAGTTCCTTGCAGAAAGAGGGATGAATGTTAGTGAAAGAAAGACAAAAATAACCGCAGCGACCGATGAATTTGACTTTCTAGGATGGACTTTTAAAGTCCAAAAAAACGGGAAATTCAGGAGTTTTCCCTCAGTGGAAAACTTCAAAAAGTTTCGACAGAAAGTGAAAAAAATCGTCAATAACTCGAATTATGGGGCAAAGGTAAAAGCCAAAAAGCTGGCTCCTATTGTCAGAGGTTGGAGAAACTACCACCAGTTTTGTAAGTTGGATGGCCCCAGATTTAATTTATGGTCACTCAACAATAAAACATGGAAGGTATTTAACAAAGAAAGTAAGCTAACCCGCTACCAAGTCAATCACCTGATAGACCTAGCATTCCCAAAAATTGGATGGCACGAAAATAAATTCGTGATGGTAAAAGGGGATAAATCACCTTTCGATGGAGATATCCTTTACTGGACAAAACGCAACAGTGCGTTATATGACGGTATAACCTCTAAGATGCTCAAAAAGCAAAAACATACTTGTGGACACTGTGGACATCTTCTTACGGGAGAAGAAAGAGTTAATTTACACCACAAAGACGGCAACCATGAAAACTGGAAGGACACAAACCTGATGGTTGTACATGAAAGCTGTCACGATTATATCCACATGAGCAAACAAGATTGTCGGAAGCTGGATGCAATGAAAGTTGCACGTCCAGATTGTGCGGTTCGTTTCTATGAAACTAGCCTGTATGGGTTAGGGGATTAGAGCCTTTACGCCGCCTTGGGTGCAAGCCCT
>NZ_JAUBVE010000170.1:0-2412 GCF_036705715.1 Microcoleus sp. AT3-D2
TGAGTTCATCTAAAGATGTCCCAGGAGGAGCATACATTCTGGCTCGCTTTAAGGCACTAAAATCGTGTTCAATATCGGGCGTTGCTGAATTGATGTATGATGTAGCGATCAATATCCAAAAACATTATTCAAAACAGGATGGAATCTTTAGCTACATTTAATAGTTAGCAGGATATGGGGTGGGAACATCCCATAACTTGAGATAGTGAATTAGTAATCTAACTGAATGTGCTAGCATTTCTTTTGACTTAGAATAGCAAAGTGTCTTACGATGAAGTCGAGCTAAATAGTGTCTAAGCCTTGTATTTTCTCCCTCTACTCTAGTCATATAAGTTTTACAGATAATCTGGTCTCCATCTGGAATAAATATCGGATAGACTGGCCATCCATCCGTGACATGAAAGTAGCATTTCCAGGTATCGACTAGTTCCCATAATGGCTGAAAAGTTTTTGCACTATGGTCGCCCATTACCCATCCTAAGATTCCTGGCTGAAAGTGATTGACCGCTGTCTGGAGCCAGATTTTGTTTTTTTTGAGCCGACAAATGTTTCCAACTCATCCACTTCCCCCACCTCTGGAATTATTTCTGAATCCTAGGTATTTGGGAGCAATTCTCCTACCTGCTTATACCAATTTACTATGAAGTTGCACTTAATATAGCTTCAAGGATATAACAGGGTAAGAGCATCTCAATCAGGCTTGACACAAGGATTTGAGAATAAGCATCATGTAGTCCTCACTCATCGCTGCCCTTACTTTTCACGGCATCTCTGAAAGGTAGAGTAGGAGGTAATTCTAGGCAAAAGGGGTAGATGGTGATATAATGTGGTTAAAATCAAGTAAAGGCAGGCGAAAAATGTTGAACTGGTGGGAGAAAAATTTTGCAACTTGTGAATTAGGAGATGAGAGATTAAACAATAGAGCCTATTCAATCGGCCAAGCCCTAAGTCAAGGGTTCGGGAAAGCATTGTCAGAAATATTCACAAGTGCAAACGAGTTGAAAAGAGCTTATGAGTTTTTGCCAACAGAAAAACAGAATTTGACAAAGTAATCCAACCTCACTGTCAAATGACCTGTGAAGCTGTGGAAGAACAAGAAGTCGTAAAACAGACAAATCTCTTACTAAAATTGGTCGATTTTGATGCAGTTTTTCGGTAGGATTGTTACAATGATGACAAACAATTCCTTCTGATAAAATGCTCAGTCCCAAGAAAATTTTTCCCTCAACTTGAGTACAAGTTTCAACCCTGACTCCAGGCAATGCTAATAGATAGTCTAGATGGAAGCTCATAACGGTAAATGTATTATTAGGTACATTTTACACCATAAACTCAGAAGAGCCGATTAAACTCTGTACTCAACATAAGGCGAAGTTTGTATTAGATGCAGACATAGCCAAGTGTTTTGACCGCATCAACCATTATGAACTACTTCAAAAGTTGAATATAAAAGGCAAGGTCAGGAGACAAGTAAAATCCTGGCTAAAATCTGGAGTAATTGATGATGGAGTATTCACTGCAACATCTGAGGGCACGCCACAGGGTGGGGTCATTTCTCCGCTACTGGCAAACATTGCCCTCCACGGCTTGGAACAACACATAGAAAAAGAGTTCCCACACGATACAGGAAACCAGATAAGAAACTCAATTTCCAAATTTGGAAAACAGGTAGGCAACCCGAATATAATTCGATATGCCGATGACTTTGTGATTCTATGTGAAGCAAAAATCGTAGTCCAAAGATGCCGAGAAATAATTTCGGAATGGTTAAGTGGTATGGGCTTAGAATTGAAACCTAAAAAGACGAGGCTAACTCACACTTTCAAGGATGAATTAAGTGAGGATGGTAAAGCTAGATTTGACTTTCTCGGTCATCACATAAGGCAATACCCTGCTGGAAAACACCGAAACAGTTTAAATACTAAAGGTGAGATATTAGGTTTTAACACACTCATCACCCCAAATAAGAAGTCAAGTAAGGCTCACCAAGAGGAAATCGGAAGAATCATCAAAAACCATAGGTCATCGCCACAATCGGCGTTAATTAGAGACTTAAACCCTGTAATAAGGGGATGGACTTCTTTCTATACAAACTCTGACGCAAAAACCGTTGGAGAACTCTCTAAACAAGATCACCTCACATACCTGAAACTTCGACGTTGGGCAAAACGCCGTTGTGGAAACATCAAGACAGGACAT
This sequence comes from Microcoleus sp. AT3-D2, assembly GCF_036705715.1. Classification (NCBI taxonomy): domain Bacteria; kingdom Bacillati; phylum Cyanobacteriota; class Cyanophyceae; order Oscillatoriales; family Microcoleaceae; genus Microcoleus; species Microcoleus sp. AT3-D2. The sequence goes on from NZ_JAUBVE010000170.1 coordinate 2,200, forward strand.
CAACTGTATTGGCACTCCATTGGCGGTGATAACTGGGTATTCTCAACCAGAGAAGAGGGAACGAACCCCCTTCGGTTACTAAAGCATAGTGAATTCGAGTGTAGCAGCACCAACTATGTGAAAGTTAAAGGAGATAGGGTGCATCTCACTTTTGCAAATATATGAAAAAGGGCTAAAATGAAAAAGCTAGTAAAACTGTGAAAAAAGATGAGG
>NZ_JAUBVE010000171.1:0-2334 GCF_036705715.1 Microcoleus sp. AT3-D2
TTCTTCCATGTCACTTAATTTATCAGATTTTCTCCGCTTTTTGGGCTATTTCTCTTCTACCCCCCCTGAACGGTTACATGCCAATCAACCCAATAATTCAAAGTTTTACCTAAACTTGAGCAAACTCTTAAGGATAACACATATTTTTTTGGCAAGAGGTCTATTTATTATACATCGCTGATGTTATTAAATTTTTATTCCTAAATAATACCAATTTTCAAAAATCATGCAACAGTAGCTAGGGCTGAAAAAATGTAATCCCATCCAGTTATAGATGCTATTGTCTCTGTAGAAAATTCTTTAAGATAAGCGCAAACTTTTTCTTTAAGACCATCTAAATCATCATAAATGTCCCAACTCAGTTCTTGTTTAATGTGCTGCCATACTCTTTCGATTGGATACAATTCAGGGCCTCCGGGTGGTTGGAATATCAAGATAACATTATCTGGTATTTTTAGCTTACTGCCATGATGAAATCTCCCATTATCTAATTGGATAATATTTAAATTATCCGGATATTGTTCTGCTAATTTATCTAAAAATATTTGAAAGCAGAGACCATCTAAATGTGAGAACTCTAACCAAAAATTTTCTCCTGTTTTCGGGGCAAGTGCCCATATAAATAGAAGGCTTTAAAAGTCCATTAAACTTTACCTTTTGGCTTAACTCCCAAAGCTGTAATTATTTTTCTCTCAATCGTTTTTAAGCCAATTCTAGTTTCATCTTGAGACCAATACTTGACCCCATTTTTTGCTGGATCAGGAGTCGTATACTCTAACCAGCAAGCCATTTTCAGCAATTTATTGAGTGTATTTTTGAAAGCGATAGCTGCTTGCTCATCTTTTTTTATACTGGAGCGTCTTGGTACCTTGAGTTTAGCTTTCATTCGATAATGTAAGTGTTTGTATAATGTGTGATAATTGAGTGATATTTTATAGTTGTTTTCCACCCATTTCGCAATTTGCTTATAACTCTTGAATTCACGTGACTCATCACTTAACTTTTTTGACAATCCAGCTATTACGCCCAGGGTAAGCTCATCTAATTTGGTATAAATTGTACTTGACAAAACAAACAAAATACACAGGGAAACCCGCTCGTCATTAACGGTTCTATAATGCCTCAAAAGCTAAGTCATCAAGGTAAGGAAAAGTTTATGGGTATGAGTAAAGGATTCGCTCCCTCCAAGCCAACAGCAAAATCCAAAGAGCTCAACAAGCCAAAATCCATCTCTATCGAAGATTTACAAGCTGGCTTTTCAAATTATTTTGATGACGTACCAGACCCTCATAGTGGAGCGAACCAAACAACATTTACTCAAAGACATTCTCGTCATTGCCCTTTTAGCGGTCATAGCCGGAGCCCATGGGTGGGAAGACATGGAAAATTATGGAATCAGTAAGCTTACCTGGTTACAAAAGTTTTTAAAATTACCCAATGGCATCCCGAGTGATGATACATTCCGTCAGGTCTTTGAAAAGTTAGACCCCAACATGTTAGAGCAAAAATTGCGAACATGGATTAACCAATTAATCGGTTCAATTAGCCAAGAAGTGATCCCGATTGATGGAAAAAGTATGAGAGGATCTTATGACCGACAAAAAGGGGTAAAAAACTTACATTTAGTGACGGCGTGGGCGAGTGAACATCGGTTAGTCTTGGGACAAGTCAAAGTTGAAGACCATTCAAATGAAATCACAGCGATCCCGGCATTATTGGAATTAATTGACATCACCGGAGCCATTATTACGATTGATGCGATGGGGACACAAACCGAGATTGTGCGGTTGATTCGTCAGAAAAAAGCCGATTATGTAATCACTTTAAAAAGTAATCATCCAACTCTTTATAATCAAGTTAAAACCTGGTTTGAGATGGCGAAAGCTCAAGAGTTTGAGGGAATTGAAGTGAGTCAGGATTCCCGAACAGAAAAGGGACATCATCGCGTCGAAATTAGAAAAGTTTGGGCGGTGCCATTGGCGGCATTAGGAGGACTTTATAAACAAGAACAATGGACAGATATTCAGACTATTGTTTGTGTAGAACGAGTCCGTCATCTTTGGAACAAAACGACTCAAGAAGTACAGTTTTACCTAAGTTCTTTACCAGTGGATGCTCAGCTTAATGGTCGTGTAATTCGTCAACATTGGGGGATTGAAAACCAAGTTCATTGGACTTTAGATGTCACTTTTAATGAAGACCAATGCCGCATTCGGTCGTTAAACAGCCCTCAAAACTTGGCTCTTCTAAGACGAATGGCAGGGTAAACGCATCTTAACTGGAACCCAAAATATGCTACAGTTAAATCCGACTAAGTTTCAATGTAGTTTGTTG
>NZ_JAUBVE010000172.1:0-2334 GCF_036705715.1 Microcoleus sp. AT3-D2
CTATCCTTGCTCTTCGCTGTGCTTATCTCAACGGTCAACTTTCAATTTGATGTATTTGCCAAACTGAGATGCACCCTACCGCGCCTTTGTAGATGATAAATAACCTCTCCTAGTAAAACGACTAGGAGTGGGAACCCTAATCCGACAATTACCGCCCAGGTTTGCCAGTCATTTGAAAAGCTTAAATTACTCATAAACTTCTTCCTCTCGAACACTTACGCTCAGCTTAGAAGTTTTGATTTGCCAAGCCACTAGCTTTTCTTTTCCAGGTTCTTGAATTTCACCAACCAGCTCAAAATCGTAGAGATCGTGGAGTCGCGAGCAGATGTCTTGAGAAACTAAGATTGTTCCAGGCGGACAAGCCGACTTCAATCTATTGGCAATATTTACAGTATCGCCCCAAACGTCATAGAGCAATTTATTTTTACCAATCACCCCTGCAACCACATCTCCTGAATTGATGCCGATCCGCAGGTCTAGATGTAAGTCTTTTTCATAACTAAATCGGCGGACAAACGATAGCATTTCCAAAGCAAAATCTACCGTGCGTTTGTCATGATCCAGACGTGGCATACCAAGCCCGCATACAGCCATGTAACCGTCACCAATAGTTTTAATCTTCTCTAGACCGTACTTATCTGTCATTTCATCAAAGCCTGTTACCAGTTCATTCAGCAAGCGAACAACCTCTTGAGGGGACATTGATTGAGTCAGCTTGGTGAATTGGTGGAGGTCGGAAAACAAGACAGAGACATTAGAAATCTGCTCGGCAATTTCTCGATCGCCCTGTTTGAGGCGTTTGGCGATTGCCGGACTAAATATACTTAAGACTAATGCTTCATTTTCGCGATTTTCGCGATAGATTAGTTGAGTTTCGGTACGAAGGCTGCCTATCGTTTGGTTAAATGACTTAGCTAAGTCTCCAAATTCATCTTGCGAACCCGATTTGACAACCGCATCAAATTCTCCAGCCCCCACCTTGCGAGCGCTTTTGATTAAAGTATTAATGGGTCTGACAAAGATTGAGGTCAGCCACATGGCAACAAGGGTGATTAGCACGATGATTAAAGTAGCGCCAATCAAAACTTTTTTTTCAAACGAGTGAATTGAGGCATAGGCTTCAGAAACATCTATCTCTGCCAAGATCACCCACTTCAATCCATTAATCTCTAGTGGAGCATAAGAACTCAAAACTGGAATATTACGATAATCGTCGATCGCCTCCGTGCCCTGTTTCCCAAACAAAGCTTCCTTCACTGCTTTTGTTTGCACTTCCTGTAGAAGGATTGTAGTATTGAACTCTTTGATTTTCTTGACAGTCTTTTCATCAGTGCCGATCGAGCGTAGAGTTTTTGCATGACCTTCTGGGTCTTCAATCTGGAAACGAGACGCAGAGCGCATTAAATAATCCGACCCAACCAGATAAGTTTCTCCTGAATCGCCCAGACCATTTTTTTTCCAATTTTTGTTGCCAGTCATCACATTGTTAATTTTGTCAACGGGAAGCTGGAACGCCAAAATACCAATGAATTGGGAGCCGTTAAAGATTGGGGTAGCGATAAAAGCCGCAGGCGCACCGTAGGAAGGGCTGTAGGGTTTGAAATCTACTATTTTCACATAGCCCTTTCCATTTGCTTGTCGTGCAGCGGCGATCGCGGATGCTAGGTTACTCTCGTTGTAGGGGCCGTTGGTGAAGTTTGTGGTAAAGTCAGCTTCTTTAAAAACCGTGTAGACAACAGTTCCTTCGGGATCGATCAAAAACATATCGTAGTAACCGTATTTTTCCACTATATTGCGAAAAATAGGGTGGTAGCGGGCGTGAGCGCGGCTGTAAGCGCTGGCGTCGCCTGGATTGTCAAGGAGAAGTTTTTTGCCAACGGGGTTGGGGTTAGCAGCGATGTAGTGGTACTGCAAGTAACGGGCAGCAGTTGTTTTTGGCGTGTAGGATGCCAGAACGGGGGAACCCTCGTTAGTTCGCGTTAGTTTAGTTAAAAATTCTGTCCGGTAGAAGGTATCAATTTTTGCGTCAAAATCCGCTGGTACTGTTGATTGTTCAAGTTGGCGGTAGGCTGTCTTGAACTCCTGCATGGCACCGACGACTGTTAGGTCTTCGCTTAAGGTTTGGCTATGGTGGTAAAGGCTTTGAAAATAATCTTGGATTTGATCAGTTTTGGCCGCCCGAAGGCTGGTTAATTGGTTGAAGACTTTTTCGGTCAGAGTAGCTTTCCCACTGCTAGAGCATATATAGGTGGTGGCGACCCAGGGCTATTTCGTTCTAGACAGTAGGCAGGGTTTAGGTTTAGAGTTTAGAAGTCGGATTCACCCTAACTTATG
>NZ_JAUBVE010000173.1:0-2325 GCF_036705715.1 Microcoleus sp. AT3-D2
AGTAAATGATTGTAGTTCCGTACTATCTTCACACAATGCTCAAAAAGTCAACCACTCTATTTGATGACACGCCCTAGATTTGTGGTCAAGAAATTGGTTTTTTGGGTCGCCAGTACCCATTTTTCGCAGAAACCGTTGTTTCTGCGTAAGATCACTTCTGACTGCGCCGGAATTGTATAGCAGAAGGAAGAAGGAAGTTCGGCAACGGATTCGCTTTCTTCGGATGTAACGGATGTAACGGATGTAACGGATGTAACGGATGTCAGTCCGATGTCCGTCGGAAGTCGGAAGAAGGAAGAAGCAATAAAATCAATCGTTTCAGCCATTACTCCCTTCCCGCTAGAAGACTATAGAATGAGATTATAGATATGTTGAATCGTGTTGGCAATTTGGATTGGAGTCTGCAATTGTTTAGTTTCAAAAAAGGTTTTAATTCGCCGTTCAACCTGCTCGATACTTTTGTCACTTGGTAAATGATGTAGTAGTCTCAATCGGAGCAAATAAATTAGATATTCGACTAAATTAAAATTCGGAGAATATGGTGGTGTATAAACAAATTCAACTGTTATCTGTTCCTCAATCCCTGATGTGAATAACTCAGCCCATAAATAACGGTGCAGTTTATCCTTATGCGTAGAATTGTTATCTAGAATGATTGTCAAATGCTTGATTCTTTCCTGAATACAGTATGAGCAGAACTCTCCAAAGTATAATGCTAAGTCTTCTGTTTTGGCAGTTGGTACTAACCGCAAGAATTCTTCTCCACTCACAGCATCTACTGCTAATAATCCATTTAATTTCTCTCTCTTTTTACTTTCATTTGATGGCACTTGAGGTCGAGTATTTTTTTCGACCCATCCATAGTATGTACTTGGTCGGTTATATACAGAGAATTCATCAAAAAAAAGAATTTTCTCCTCACGCTTTTTCTGGCGCATTTTTTTTTAGCATCTTTACAAACTCTTTTTGTTTTTCTGGTGAAGCATTCTCGTAATCTCGGTGGGCTTTTTGATGGGAGAGATTCAAATTATCTAAGATTTCATAGATTCTTGATGTTTTCAACTCTACTCCCCATCTTTGCTTTATTACGAATGCTATAATTTTTCCGATCCAGATTTCTCGGTCTATTCCATACTTAGTTGGTCTATCGTTCAACACCATTTCTTTTGTCTCCTGCTGCTGATGAGGATTCAGCCTCTCTTTCACTTGATGCTTGATTGGCTCCACTAGCCCCTCTAATCCTGCATCTAGATATTTACCAATCCATCTGGCTATGGTTAAATCTGTACATCCTACTAATTGGGCTACTTCCGCTCGACTTTTTCCTTCGCTTAGATATCTTATTGCTGATAGCCTCTGTCCTATAGCAAGTCTATTTGAGTCGTGAATGTAGAACCACCTGAAACGTTTGTGATGATTGAATCCATTGTTTACAAATCAAATGGTTTTGCTATATATATGCTTGCTGATTCTTGTAATATGGGAGCATCCCACTTTTGCAGTCAGTATAAATACTCAGACAATTGTCTGGCTAAGCTGATGGCATAATAGAAAGCAGATAAATTACCATAATCCAAGTTCGCATGACCCCAGAAGAACAGCAGAAGCTCAAAATAAATCTCCAAGAAATAGCAGAGATCCTTTATAAGAATACCCCAGTAGACAATCTACAAAGCTTTGAATCCGTAGAACTGAGTGTGAGGGAACATTTAATTGAGACAGTAGCACCAGAAATTAGCGGTTTTTTTTTCACTCGGCGGGGGGAAAAGGTTCGGGTAGAAAAAGAACCATAAAAAGTTGTGTAGGAGAAATAACTATATCGAGTAAACAAGCCCAAAGACTGGGAGTAAAGAAGGGAAGTCGTCTGAGTCCTAATTTGGAAAAATGTTGTTTATTATTAGTGGGAAATGAATCTTTTGCCAATGCCGAGAGAGACCTCAAAAGGTTGACAGGAATTTATGTACCGCACAGTACACAACATCGACTATTAGAGCGTTACGAATTCTCCTCGGCTCAAGCTACGGAGCAAGTAGAAGCATTGATTATAGACGAAGGAAATGTCAGACTGAGAACTCATGAAGGAGAAGAAAGTATCTGGAGGAACTATAAGGCGGTTAAGGTACATGGTCAAGTAGGGGCAGCTTTTTTCCAAAATAATCCAGATTTAGTGGCATGGGTAAATAGCCAACCTCAAAGTGAAGCGATAACCTGCTTGGGGGATGGTCATGATGGGGTGTGGAATCTGTTTAACAATACTCCGGACAGTTTTTAAGCAGCCAAAGTACCATAAGACAAGACTGAAGGAAGATTAGGATGGTTTAAAAT
>NZ_JAUBVE010000174.1:0-2208 GCF_036705715.1 Microcoleus sp. AT3-D2
ACAACAAACTACATTGAAACTTAGTCGGATTTAACTGTAGCATATTTTGGGTTCCAGTTAAGATGCGTTTACCCTGCATTTTTCACAATACCCGCTCACAAAACTGCATCTGTTCAATTGTTGCCCATTCTGCCAAAAACTCTGACTCCAGGTTTGTTGGAAGTGCGCGGCTATGTCTCGCTATTTGTGCCAGCGCGCTCCATCTTTCCAAAGCCTCAACCCCAAAGCAAGAAACCAGTCAAGGTGTTATTGAATCCCGAAATTCGCGGTACTTTCTTACCAAACGATTTCCCATCACCAACTTCAACTTTACCAGACTTCGATCAAATTAATTACACTTTAGCGATCGCCAGTGGAAAAGGCTTGAACGAGATTACCCCTGAACCAGGTAAACCAATTACCATCGATTTACCAATTGTTGCCCCGATTTTGGAAGAGTTACGCAACGGTAATTTGGACTTGGCTACTTTGGAATCAGACAATTCAGAAAAAGCTCAACTGCTAGTGCAACTGCTGGCCCAACTCGATGCCAATGATGTCAATTTGAAAGAGCTAAATACAGTGATGGATAAATTCGATATTCCTGTCAGAATGTCTCGCGGCTAGAACTGTTAAAGGGTAAGTAACTGTAGGGTGGGCATGGCCCACCTTACGTTTGATTACGTTTAATTAAGCCTACGTATACACTCACTGAGCTTTATTCAAATGTCGAACTCATTTAAATTTCAGCCTGTTTCTTTTAGTTGGGTGGCTGTTCATCCGCAGCCAAAAGGTGTTGTTCAATTTATTGGTGGATCTTTTTTTGGTAGTTTGCCAACTTTGTTTTATAGATATTTTTTACAGCAGTTGTTTGAAGAAGGTTATACCGTAGTTGCTTTGCCATTTAGATTTACTTTTCGTCACTGGCCGATCGCTATTGGGTTATTAAAAGAGCAGGAGGTACTGAGAACAGAACTGACCGAGATTGCTCAAAGATTAGGCTATGAAAGCGAAATTTATCAAGAACCATCGAGTTATTTTTGGGTTGGTCACAGTCTGGGATGCAAGTATATTGCTCTTTTAGAATTTTTAAGCGACGATCGGTATCCAAATATTGTGGAGAAATTCTGCGATCGCCCTGACTACGAACGGATTCAAAGGTTAATCGAAAATCTGGGCATCGACAGACCTTCAATTAAAGACCAGCCGTCCTTATTAATTGCTCCTGATATCAGCAATACAGAGAGCGCTATTCCAGTGCGATCGCTAGCAAAACTGTTAGACAAATTCCGCTTAGGAGTGCTACCAACCCGAGAACAAACTCAATGCTTTATTGCTAATAGTTCTCTGTTTAATTTGACGGCAATAATTTCTTTCGAGCGAGACGATATTGCTGGTTCTACCAGTGATATCAAGAAAAGTCCAGAACAACAAAAAAACAGCGATGTACTTTGGCTCCTACAACAGCTAAGTAATAGAAAATTGCCTTTATTGAGCCAGGAAATAGAAGGCAAACATTTAGAGCCGATTGGTATCAAAATCGGTTATTATATTGTTGACCTCAATCCTTGGGATAAATTCATCAAACCTCTGAAAAGCCGATTTCTTGAATATTGGTCTGTTCATTTTTTGGATGCTTTGAAAAAGCGGTGAGACGCTTAACTATCAGTTGTTATTTGCGATCGCCCTTTCAACCCTCTCTCCTCCAACAAAACATCCGCCCAAGCAGCATCAGTTTCGGACAGTGCAGGTACGGGTGCGGCGGTGTAATCGATTCTAAAGTCATAGGCGGCGCGATCGTAAACCCCATTAAATAACGCTTGTAAATCTACAATGGGTTCCGCATCACCGGCGTGCAAAGGCAACGGAGAGGATTGTGAAAATTAAATGTACAACAGCTTATCATTTGCCTTAATTGTGGAACGGGCGTCTCGCCCGTTAAGTGAATCGTGGAACGGGAGAGACGCCCATTAAGTTCATTGTGGAACGGGCGTCTCGCCCGTTATAAAATCTGCGGTTAAAATGACCTAAAAGTCGCCGTAACTACTAATCGCCCCCTGCAACCTCCCAATCACTTCATCAACCGAAATCGCCCCCAACTCCCCAGAAGCACGAGTCCGAATATTCAAACTATTCGCCTCAACCTCCTTCGCACCCACAACACCCATCACCGGAATTTTATCCTTCTCAGCATTGCGAATCAACTTGCCCAAACGCTCGCTATTCTCA
>NZ_JAUBVE010000175.1:0-2167 GCF_036705715.1 Microcoleus sp. AT3-D2
TTTTTGAGCAACAGCTTGCCTGAGATTCAAAGGTGGCTACTTTTAGCTGCGCTCATTTTTTAGTCTAAACTACAGTTGCTTAAGGATATTTCAAAAACCCACTCAAGCCGAACATTTTGCGCCTACTCTTTCTGATTCCAAAGCTTTTTCTCGGTCTAAACGGCCGAGAGTCGCCTATAGATTAAGCTGCGTCGCCACAGCCTGGGACTCCACCAATTGCCTATTTGGTCTTAACAGATAACCTAAAGCACCCTTGTTTCTAGGGCCACCCTTGCGGGGCTAGGACTGTTTTACTTGTCTTGAATTTTACCTCAAGTTTGGTTCGATTGCCTCTTGCCACCCAACACCGCGTCATAGGGCTTCGGTTGTGGTTCGTTGGGATTGGGTGCTGTGGGTGCGGATGTTATTACAAGCGATGTTCTTACGTTATTTAGGTAATAGGCAAACTTATTTGCGTCACCCCGTTGAGCATAATATTTTTCCTTGCCATTCCACACGCAACCCTTAGTTCTTAAAAATGCTAAGGTGTTTGTAATTTCTGTTTTAGTTCCTATCACTCGGAAGCTTCCTAGTTGTAGTGATTCACTCATTGAGTTTCCCCTCAAACTGTTGCAAAATTGACTTTAATTTTACCTTGCCATCTGCAAATTTGCGCCCTCCCATTTTGAGTACATTCTCAATAATCCAAGTTACAGACTTACCCGCTTCCATTGACTTACAAACTTCCAAGTATATAGGGTAATCAGGAGAGTCGGAAGCGGAAGCAGTTTCCTGTAAGTCGCTGCTGTATATAGCTTCCAGCGCTTGACGGCTAGCTTCCACGTCAACGCCAGGGGAAGTCAGGATAAGTTCAGCTTCCTGCTGTCTTTGTTGCTGTGAAACATAGACGCTCGTGCTGATTTCATCTTCTACATCAGCTTTAATCGCTCTCAGTTTCAACTCCTCAACTTCTCCCTCGTCAGCTAATTGACGGGCGATATTTCCAGCGGTAACAGCACAAGCAATTGCAGCACACAGGCTTACCCCTTGCAGCGCTTTGTGAGTGTCTAGCTTTTTGTCTAGTGCTGCTAGTGGAACCAACCACAGCACAAGAGAGGACGCGCTCAACACAAACAGTTTTAGCTGCATAGAAATACCCCCAAACCAATCAGCAGCATCGCCAAACCGCCGATTAGAACTGCCTGTAAGTCAGCCACTGAAATCTTGAGCCACTTGCTCAGGGAGTAGTCAAGCAACCAACTCAAACCCCAAGCAATCGCAATTGCTGCTAACAAAAATAAAATGGCTTTCATTGCCATTGGATGCAGACTCGCTATCCACCCCAGAAGGGAGAAAGCGACGCATCCGGCAACGAAGTAATTTGCCAGATACATCGCTTTCATTAGCTGTTGCCCCCAGTTAACTTGGCTTTAATGGCGTCAATGCGAGTGCGGGCATCGCTGTCAGCCTTATCAATACCTAGCCCCAAGCGCGCATATCCTGGTCGGAGTGCATGAAGCTTTTTGGCAAGTCCAGAGTTCGATCGAACTTTCTTGAGTTCCTTGTCAGCGACTACGCCCTCGTATTTCCTGTGTTCTTTATGCACCACAGCATCAGCCGCTTCAATTTTCCCCAGTGCTTTGTAGGCGCGCTTAGATTGTCGGGCCCCGTCGGTTTTTTCTTTGGCTAAATCCTTCACTGCATCCGCCTCATCCTTGGTGAAATACCTCGAAGCTGGTACAACTGGAACCGATCGAATAGACCCGAAGTTGCCGGGGTTGGTGGGGCTAATCGCACCCGCGTCGGTCTGCGCCAATACTTTAGATTTGTCGATCGCGTGGTTGCCGTCGTTGCTAGCCGAAAGTTTACCAGCGTCGGACTGACCGCCGCCGAATAGTCTCAGTTGTAAGCTCATAATTTTGTCCCTATTTGAATGTTGATGCGAACTGGGGAGGGAAATAAATTCAAGGGATTGATTTGTCGCCACATGGACATTGCCAGCACAAAGACTCCTGCCGATGCGAGTACAAGTGCGATGAGTTGCCCAAAATCAACCCAGTCTAAAAAGGTGGAATTCTGGCGGTAAGGAATGAAAAATAAATAAGTTAATAAATTATCGGTTATACTGAAAAAAGTGCGCTTATTGCAATTTTCACCCAAACAGAGATTAACTCACAACGGATTTTTC
>NZ_JAUBVE010000176.1:0-2162 GCF_036705715.1 Microcoleus sp. AT3-D2
ACTGTAATTAACTCATAATTTTGCCGGAAATATCATTCTACTATGTATTTGTGTAATTAATTGTGTCTGACTACTTAGCAGGTACGATCGTCGTATTACCGCGATTGTCGAGAATTCCCCTTTGCAGCAACAGCACTTCCTCTCGGCTGGGCTTCGCTTGCAGGCGCAAAGCCTGATCGCCGGGGTATAGCAAACTGAGCTCCGTGCCCGCCGGCAACAAGACATTCGCCCCAGCGGCAGCCTGCAAAGGAGCATTCGATCGTCCGCGAGGAAGCGGTTCACCAAAGGTAAGCGTCCGCAGTTGGAGTGCTGCGGTAGCCGTTATTTGAGGATATAGGCGGGGTACCGCAGCAGCTTGTACCCCACGGCGTTCGTCAAGGCGAACATTGACTAAAGGCACTCTTAGCGGCCGGATTTGGTCATTTGGAGTTGGCGACTGCGAATAATTTGTAGCTGGATTCAGGGAAGTAGGAGGCTCAGCTCGATCAATCTCTGTGGCAGCAGTTGAGTTGGAATCAGTCGCCGGTTGGTTTTGCGGTACTTGTATTGCAGGCTGGGGTTGAGTTTTGGAAGTTTCCACAATAGGAGTCGGTTCGATCAAAGGACGCAACACCCAGCGATTTTCTACCTCGCTTCTTTGGAATTGAACTTGGCCTGCGCTGAAACCGACTCCAGGAGCCAAATTGACCAGAATTCTCGCCGTTCCCGGTTGAAGTTGACTCACTCCCACAGAACGCACTCTACCTTGTGGGTATAGCTGAGTTGCATCTACTCCGATCTCAGTATTGGGCAAATCCACAGCAATCTGAGAGGGGTTGAGTAGAGAATAGGTGGGGGTTGTTCCCTCTGGGAGAGTAATTTCTAGCTGATTTGTCGCCGGATCGAATTTCCAACTTGTCACTGTAGAAGCATTTGCTGGTTCCAGTGTTGCGGGCACTGCTGCAACTGCGGCGACGACTGCTAGACTCAGACTCAGTGACTCGATCGCAAACAATCCGGGTGCTAGAGAATTAACAGTCAATTTTTGTAAGTCTTCCCCAAATCTGGTGAGTAATTTTTTGTATGGCATGGCGGCTGGGTGAAATTTTTGATCTGAAATAGATTATGGATGGGAAAATTTTGCGTTCGGATGCTGGAGGGGTGACAACCCGCCCCAAACCCAGAGAGCGTAAAGATTTAACCCAGGTGTGCTAAAAAAAGATAGGCAGCCGAATTCTTACAAGCTAGCCTATCTCAAAAATTAATGTTACCAACATTCTATCAGACCCACTTACAAAAACAACTGACATCAGCTCAGTTTATTTTACTCACAATCTTGCTCTCCTTGATACAAGAGCGAGAAACAAGTGAGATTAGAGAGGCTGGCACGAGTATTTCCCTACCCCATTACTACCGAAAGTCGGCGTCGCAAATTGCAAAGATTTTTGGACTTACCTCAATTAACGATCGCACTAATTTGGTTACCTTTGCTCGCTTACTGGTTAACAACTTATTGCTCTGTGGGACAAACCCTATCAGTGGCGATAGATCGGACTCAATGGGGCTGTATCAATCTGTTTACGATCGCCCTAATCTGGGAGAAAAGAGCCATTCCCTTAAAAAGAGTGTTTGTTACCCAAATTAGGAAGCAGTAACTTATAGCCTTTCTCAGAAAGATGAGGTACAATAACAGCAGTGTGTAAACCAGTTAAAAATATTTGATGATGTAACTTGACTGAACGCCCACTCTATGGCTTTGGCTAATTCTTGATAATTAGTAGTCTTGATAGAACGGAGAATAATTTTAAGCTTTGACCAGAGATTCTCAATTGGTGAAAAATCTGGTGAATAAGGAGATAAGTATATTAATTTTGCCCCTTTTTTCGATCGCTTTTTTCACTTCTTCTCCCAAGTGAATGGGACAATTATCCATGACTACACAAGCACCTTTCCATAGTTTTGGCACAAGTTTTCTGATAATAAAAGCTTCAAATGTAATTGCATCAGTTGGGCCTATTAGATTAACCGATGTCAAAATTTCCTTGACTGACATTGCTCCAATTATTGAGACATTTTTGCCACGTTTAGTTGGTTTTGCCCCCCGGACTCTTTGACCTTTCAAAGCTCTAGCATATAACCTAACCATTGCTAAATTAACTCCAGATTCGTCAATGAATATTAAG
>NZ_JAUBVE010000009.1:0-128415 GCF_036705715.1 Microcoleus sp. AT3-D2
CATAAGTTAGGGTGAATCCGACTTCTAAACTCTAAACCTAAACCCTGCCTACTGTCTAGAACGAAATAGCCCTGAGTATACAGGGCTGAGTGACGCACTATAATATAATTATGCCCGAAGTCCAACCGAAAGAAATTCAGCGTTATACTACGCCAGACAACAAAGTGCCTTTCGATCAGTGGTTTGATTCGCTGAGAGATATCAATGCTCAAGCCAAGATTATATCTAGGCTTAACCGAATTGCTGATGGTAATTTAGGAGACTATCGCTCCGTGGGGGAAGGCGTATGCGAACTCAAAATCAATTATGGGCCTGGCTACCGAATCTATTTTGGACAAATAGGAATGACAATTGTGATTCTCATCTGCGGAGGCGATAAAAGCACTCAAGACAGAGATATCCGCCAAGCTAAAGAATACTGGACAGATTATAGGAGTTAAGACAATGCCTAAAAGCCTACCTTATCATCCATTTTTGATTGAATCTCTCAGAAAAAAGCCCGAACTAGCAGCAGCCTATATAACGGCGACATTAGAGGAGGAAGAGCCGGAACCTGAACTGCTAAAACGAGCTCTCAGCGATGTAGCAGAAGCTCTCGGTCAACCAAAAATGACTCCTGAACAATATGAATTGCACTTAAAAAAACTGGATGAATTGCTTTCGCAGCAAGGAAATGATGCGATTTACAATCTGGGAACTTGGCTGAATGCTTTGGGATTGAAACTAACAGTTGCTGTTTGTACTGATACAGAGGATAATACTGCAAATGCTGAAACGCGATCGGAAATAACTGTTTAACTTAATCTAGAAAATGCCCAATTTTAAATATTCGTCGCTGATTAAGGCCACCGTTGAAGTTGTATGGAACTTCACGAAAACCCGGATATTCTGCAACTTTTGACTCCGCCTTGGCAACCGGTTCAAGATAATATGAGGAGCGACATACTCTAATACAACTATGGCAGAAGTCCAACCGAAAGAAATTCAGCGTTATACTACGCCAGACAACAGAGTGCCTTTCGAGGAATGGTTTAATGTTCTCCGAGATGGCAAAGCTAAAGCTAGAATTAGGTTGAGATTAGACAGAGTTCAAATCGGCAATCTCGGAGATTATCGATTTGTTGGAGAAGGAGTCTATGAATTAAAAATAGATTATGGCCCTGGATACCGAATCTATTTCGGACAAGTCGGCACAACTATTATCCTGCTTTTAATAGGCGGGGATAAAAGCACTCAAGACCGAGACATACAGCAAGCTATCAAATACTGGACTGATTACAGGAGTGAAGATAATGCCTAAAAGTTTACCTTACCATCCCTTTCTAATAGAATCTCTCAAAAAGCCAATAGATTGTGCTATGTATCTAGAGGCTTTTTTTGAAGAAGAAAACCCGGAGGCAGAACTGCTAAAAATGGTACTTAGCAATGTAGCAGAAGCTCTTGGCAAACAGCAGATGTCTCCCGAACAATATGAAGTGCACTTAAAAAAACTGGATGAATTGCTGTCGCAGCAAGGAAATGATGCGATTTATAATCTGGGAACTTGGCTGAATGTTTTGGGATTGAAACTAAGTGTTGCTGTTTGTACTGATACAGAGGATAATACTGCAAATGCTGAAACGCGATCGGAAATAACTGTTTAACTTAATCTAGAAAATGCCCAATTTTAAATATTCATCTCTGATTAATGCCACCGTTGAAGCAGTCTGGAACTTTCACGAAAGGCCCGACATTCTGCAACTTTTGACTCCGCCTTGGCAACCTGTTCAAGATCAGATGAGGAGCGACATACTATAATACAATTATGGCAGAAGTCCAACCCAGGGAAATTCAACGTTATGTTGCCTCAGACGGTCAAGTGCCGTTTGATAACTGGTATGATTCGCTCCGAGATAGCAAAATTTCAACAATTATCAATAAAAGACTTAACCGAGTTATTTTGGGGAATTTGGGAGATTGTCAATCAGTTGGAAAGGGAGTCTTTGAATTAAGGATAGACTATGGCCCTGGTTTCCGAATCTATTTTGGGCAAGTAGGCACAACAATTATACTTCTTCTGTGCGGAGGAGATAAAAGCACTCAAGACCGAGACATTCGCCAAGCAATAGAATACTGGACAGATTATAGGAGTTAAAAAAATGCCTAAAAGTTTACCGTATCATGACTTTTTGATGGCACGGCTAAAAAACCCCAGTTATGCGGCAGTCTATCTCGAAACTCATTTTGAATTAGATGAAGGCGAAGAACCTGACGAAGCATTGCTGAAACGATCTCTGGGCGATGTAGCTGAAGCTCTAGGTCAACCAAAAATGACTCCAGAAGAATATGAATTGCACTTAAAAAAACTGGATGAATTGCTATCGCAGCAAGGAAATGATGCGATTTACAATCTGGGAACTTGGCTGAATGCTTTGGGATTGAAACTAACAGTTGCTGTTTGTACTGATACAGAGGATAATACTGCAAATGCTGAAACCCGATCGCACTTAACTGTCTAGCCCAACGATACAATGCCCAATTTTAAATATTCGTCGCTGATTAATGCCACCGTTGAAGCAGTCTGGAATTTTCACGAAAGGCCCGACATTCTGCAACTTTTGACTCCGCCTTGGCAACCGGTGAAAATCATTCGCCGCGAAGGGGGACTCGATGTGGGTGCTGTATCAGAATTTCGCCTGTTATTGGGGCCGATTCCTGTAAAATGGGTGGCGACTCACACTCAGTGCGAACAATATCGCTTGTTTGTTGATGAACAAACTGAGGGGCCGATGGCAAGTTGGACTCACCGACACGAGTTTACCTCAGAAAATGGCAAGACTAGATTGACAGATGCGATCGTATTTTCGATACCGGGCGGCCCGATTGTCGATTTGTTGTTAGGTTGGTGGGTGGAAATGCGGTTAACAGATATGTTTCGCTACCGCCACGAAGTCACAAAAAGAGAATGCGAGAAAGATGCAAACAACGGCTGAATATTATTGTGCTTTCTGCGGCGAACCGAGTACAACTTTTGTTGATATCAGCGGTGGTATGGAACAATCTTATATCGAAGATTGTCAGGTTTGCTGTCGCCCGAATGTTCTGTATGTCAGAATAGATGAAGATACCCTGGATATTGAAATAGATACTGACTATCAAGAGTAGGCGGTTGAAACCGCTCCTTGTCAAACGAAGTCTGCCTTCGCAGACTAAAAGAGGAAGAGAATATTTAAGCCGGATTTGGTATGAGATACTAAATGTGCAAAATTCACGCCGACAATTTTGAAGCTGACTTGGTATAATTCATAAATTTTGAAGCGGCTGCTTCTACGAAAGCCCTAAAAATTCCAGAGTTGAAGGAACAGTTTGGCGACATTTCCGGGTGCCATTGAATTGCTATCATCCAAGGGTGATAGCAGTGTTCCATTGCTTCTACCAAAGTGTCAGGTGCATCGGCTACAATTCGCCAATCGGATGTTACCTTCCTCACTGCTTGATGATGCCAGGAAACAACTGTTGTTGAAGTTTTTCCCATAATTTTTGCTAGGCGACTGTTTGGCTCAATTTCAATGGTATGCTCGATCGCACGCGGGGGAATTCCCGATCCATGATTAACCTCATCTCCGTAAGCATCCGGTACGTGAATCACCAAACTGCCACCGCTGGCTACGTTCAACATTTGCATTCCCCGGCAAATCCCCAACACAGGTATGTCAGCTTTCAAAGCTAGCTTTGCTAAGCTTAATTCAAAATTGTCGCGTTCTGCATTAACCGAGTAAACTGTGCGATCGACATAACCGCCGTAAAGTTCTGGGTTTATATCTCCGCCCCCGGAAAAAATCAAACCATCTACTGCATCAAAAATACTAGCCGGATCTAATTGATTGGGCGGCAGTAAAATCGGGATTCCACCAGCCGCCTGAACTGCATCAATATAAGTTCCATTTAAGCGATATTCGCCTGCTGAACAGCGGTTAGATGTTGTGATGCCAACAATCGGAAATTTTTTCATTTGCTAGAGACTGGGAGATAATTATTTACATTAATACTCAGATTTGGCACTATTTGTAATCAGTGTTTCATGGGCGGGCTAGAAGCCCAACCCCTACTCCCCACAATAAAACTTACTTATTGTGGAACAGGCATCTTGCCTGTTTCTTGTCTGATTACTTGTGATTGATTCCTACATTAAACTGAGAATTCCCTGCACTGCTGTCTAATTTGTAACAGTTTTAGTATTAGTTTCCGGCAGCGGTTTGCGCGTACACAGATAAGCCAACGGCCCGAACAGCGGTACTAATGTTACTGCCCAAAATGCTGTAGAGTTTTGCATTCCTCGGCGCACCATATCGTCTCCTAATAAGGCAGGAAATAGTAGGCAAAGCATACAAAAATCTAAACTCATTACGTGGATAAAACGGTTGGTTTGCCACTGTATCATAAAATCATACCAATCGCCTTTTGTCAACCCAAAAGAAACTAAAGCAGCAGCACCCAATGTTAGGACAATGGCAGTAAAACGGGAGTCTAATATCTTTAAAAAGATATTTTTATGACCGGAAAATTCAGGATTCGGTTCGCGCAGGGCTAAATAAGGCAGCAAGGCAACGGCGCCGACGCCAAAGGATAAAGTGGCAAATAGCCATGCAGGTATTTTCTGCCCCCTGCCGTCAGCAAATAAGACGCAACTGTAGATGAGCGGCCAGACTCCCATGAGGTTGAATAACGCTACAATTAAAGGGTTGATGTCGGCTATTTTGCCTGTGGAAATATTGGTAATTAGTGTGATAGTTTTTTCTGGACTGTCGGGTGGTGAAAATACAAAGGCGTAGGTGATAAATGCAATCCAAAGCAGCCCAAATCCAATTTTTCTGAACATAGTTAGTTTTCTTTACTTCTGATATTACTATAACAATTTTAAAGCGTTTTTGAATAACACTTTTTTTATTAACCGCAGAGGACGCAGAGGAAGAGAAGAGAAGATGAGAGCGGATAAAATGTGAGCATCTTCTGAATGTATTGCTATTTGGTATCGCCTGTTTTGGGCAGATTGCTAAATTGTTGCATAAATTGGCGATCGATCCAATCTTTCCAATACCACAATAACCATGATTCCCACATGAAATTGCCGCGAGATGCGATCGCCCTTTTATTTCCAGTACCAATTAAGCCTAAATATTGTTCCTGCGGTGCAAAGGGTTTCAGCGGTTTTTCCAATAAAAACTGCTGCAAATTTTCAAACAGCGGTTTGCCCTGACGCACGGCAAACACGCCTGCTTTGGGACGGGGATAATTAACCATCGCAGCGATATCGCCAGCCCCAAATACGTTGGGGTGAGAGACTGATTGCAGGCAATCGTTTACTTGCATAAAGCCGTTTGAGTCGGCTGCTAAACCGGATTCTCTTATCCAAGGGGCTGCCGATGCTTGTGTCACCCAAAAAATGATCTCGCACTCTAATTCAAAACCTGATTTACAAGAAATTTGGTAATCGGTAGGGAATTGAAGATTGGTTTCTCTCTCAATCTTTTTTACAGCACAGACTTTTTCCTGCAAATGCACTTTAACGCCACGACTAATCAGAATTTCTTTAAGGCGGCGGCGCACCCGCTGATTGTGTCCCTGCATCAATTCAGCACCGCTGTGAAACAAATGAATTTCTAGTTCTTCTTCTTTCTTCCCCCTTCCCTTTTCTCTCTTACGTCTTGCGCTGTACCTTAATATCCATCCGTTCAATCCGTTACACAATCCGTTGCCGAACCCTTCTTCCTTCCCCAATCGAGATTGCATATTTAATGCTAATTCTACGCCGCCGGCACCGCCACCGACAATAGCGATCCGCAGCGGTTTATCGGGATGGTTTAGCCTTTCGGAAATTAACTGATTCCAGCTAGCTAAAAACTCCGGTACGGGTTTAGCTGCAATTGCATATTCTGCGGCACCCGGTACAGATAAAGTCGCAGGAGTGCTGCCGATATCCACAGAAAGCAAATCAAAATTAACCGGAGGGCGAGTTTGACAAATAACTAAATTTTTGTTAAAGTCGATCGCGATCGCCCGATCGACCAATATTTGACACCCGGCAAATTCAGCGAGCGATCGCAAATCGATGTGACATTCATCATAATCGTAAAACCCGGCAACGTGTCCCGGCAGCATCCCCGAATAAGGCGCGTGCAGCACGTCGCTAATCAGAGTCAAACGCACTCCCGGCAGCGGTTTGATACCGAACATTTTTAATACGATAGCATGGCTGTGACCGCCGCCAATTAACACTAAATGTTTCACAATTACAGATGTTCGATCGAAATGTTCCAGCACCGATATTGTACAGCACTCATACTCCTTGGCCGCACTGTCCGGTAAGGAAAGGTTGCAGTGCGTAATTGATTTCCCAGCAGTTAGACAGAATGCTGTCACTTACCCTCTGTCTCAGAGATTATACTTAGCTCAATTGCGATCGCATAACATCAATTCACCCATTTCAGTGAACCGATTCCACATTCAGCGCAAATGGCTGTAGACTGTAGAGCGAGCAAATTTTATCACCAAATTATGCCGGGGTGTGTTTCAATAGCTAACTCACCATTCAAAACTATGACATTACGCATCATTCCCCGCAGTTGGCAGCGATCGATTAAAACTCTTTTCCCGCTTCTGTTTGCCCTCTCATTCATTATAGTATTGCTGGCGAACAACTTCATTCCGGCGATCGCCCAGCAACCCCGCCAGGAAATTCGCGGCGTTTGGATGACGACAAACGACAAAGACATCCTCAGAGATCGTCGCAAACTAGGAGATGCTGTCAGCAAACTAAAACGGTTAAATTTCAACACAATCTATCCCGTTGTCTGGAATTCTGGCTATGCAATGTATCCCAGCAATGTAGCGCAGCAAAGAGATATTCAACCCTTTGTTTACAGAGGGTTAGAGGGACAAGATATGATCGCCGATTTAATCGCTCAATCTCACCGCCAAGGCCTGCTAGTAATTCCTTGGTTTGAGTTTGGTTTCATGGCTCCTCCCACCTCAGAATTAGCCTTAAATCATCCCGATTGGCTGACACAAAAACAGGACGGCAGCCAAACATCAATCGGTGCAGGTGGCGAAGTAGTTTGGCTCAATCCCTTTCATCCAGAAGTTCAGCAATTCATTACCGAACTCGTACTAGAAATCACCACTCAATACAACGCCGACGGCATTCAATTTGACGATCACATGAGTTTGCCGTCGGAATTTGGATACGATGAGTACACAGTTGCTTTGTATACCAAAGAAACAAAAAAAGCTCCGCCCAAAGATTTTCAAAACCCAGCATGGGTGCAATGGCGAACCAATAAAATTACCGCTTTTATGTCGCAGCTAAATCAAGCCGTCAAAGCAGTCAAACCCAATGCAATTTTCTCAATTTCTCCCAATTACTACGAGTTTGCTTACAAACATCACCTGCAAGATTGGCTGACTTGGGTGCGTTTGGATATTGCCGACGAGCTAATCGTGCAAGTCTACCGTTCCAATCTAGAATCATTTGTAGACAAGCTTAACCGTCCAGAAATGCAAGAAGCGCAGCAAAAAATTCCCACCGGAGTTGGGATTATGACTGGTTTGAGAAATAACCCAGTACCGATTCAGCAAATTAAATCTCAGGTGCAAGCAGTCCAAGAATACGGCTTAGGCGCCGCTTTCTTCTACTACGAAAGCTTGTGGGAATATGCGCCAGAACCCCTCGCAGTTCGACTTTCTCAATTTAGTGCTTTCTTCCCGTCTTCTGCATTCCGAACAGCGCTACAAATACCCAGACGCGCGGCGACTTTCCCTCCGCCTGCGCCACCCAAACCAGACCCCAAAGCTAAGCCAGAGCAACCTACCAAAAACAGCCCACCTTCGCCCTCCCCAACCACGTACAAGATTTAAAGAGTCATCAGCCATTCGTAATTTTGTAGGGTGTGACATTAGTCCAACAGTCCGACAGGGGTTTAAACCCCTGTCTCATAGCGAAATTCGTCTTTAGAACACTTGAGCAATTCTATCAAAGCTGTTTTTGTATAGAGTTAGCGCCGAATATATGTGTAACTCTAATTTTCAAAATTGAGATTACTATTTCAGTCGGTTTTAACTGAGATGTTGCACCATTCTCAATTAGCCGTAGGGGCGGGTTCGCCAACAGCCTTAAAGCTTGCAAATAGGTTCTATAAACCCGCCCGACCCCACGAAAAATCCTCTTATTGATATTGCTGCAAGATGTGAGTTTTAACCGACTTATGCTATTAGACAGGGACTTGAGTCCCTGGCGGCCCGTGGCAGAATGAAACAGCTCTACTGGGGGCTAGTCGATACCGAGTTATATTCCTATAGAATATCCGTATTACCAACAACTACCATCAATAAAAATGCAAACAAAGCAAACAATTTTACTGCCAAAAATGGGCTGCGGCACTTGGGCTTGGGGCAACAGATTGCTCTGGGGCTACAATGAAAGTATGGACGAGGAATTGCAAGCCGTTTTCAATCTTTGTGTCAGCAGCGGTGTCACTTTATTCGATACCGGCGACTCTTACGGAACAGGGAAATTAAACGGACGCAGCGAGCAGCTTTTGGGGCAGTTTTCTCAACAATATCAAGGTGTAAATAAAGACAGTATTTGTATTGCGACAAAACTGGCGGCTTATCCTTGGAGGCTGACGCGACAATCAATGATATCGGCTTGCAAAGCCTCTGCTGCGCGCCTCGGAAAAAATGTAGATTTGGTGCAAATGCACTGGTCTACAGCTAATTACGCTCCTTGGCAAGAGGGGGCTCTTTTAGATGGTTTGGCTGACCTTTATGAGCAAGGATTGGTCAAGGGAGTGGGCTTGTCTAATTACGGGCCGAAACGGCTGAAATGGGTGCATCAAAGATTTAGCGATCGCCAAATTCCTATTGTTACTTTACAAGTGCAATATTCGCTACTTTCCACCTATCCGGTAACAGAACTCGGATTAAAAGATGTATGCGATGAATTGGGGATAAAATTGATTGCTTACAGTCCTCTAGCCTTGGGGTTGCTGACGGGTAAATATTCCGAAAACGGCTCTCTTCCTAAAGGTATCCGAGGTTTGGCGTGCAAGCAGCTACTTCCGGGAATGCGATCGCTTTTGGAATGTTTGCGAGAAATAGCGACATTCAGAAACAAAACTGTTTCGCAGGTAGCAATCAACTGGTGCATCTGCAAAGAAACTATTCCGATTCCGGGGGCGAAATCTGCGACACAGGCGAGGGATAATATTGGTGCTTTGGGCTGGGAATTAGACTCCGGGGAGATTGCCGAATTGGATAAGGCGGCGGCAAGTGTAGATAAGAAAATGGTGCAGAATATCTTTCAAACTCGGTAAAAAGACTCTCGCGTGGGGTGGGGGCGGGTTTATTTAAGCTGTCTACATTCTTTAAATCTTTTGGTGAACCCGCCCCTACAGTTTTTTGACGGCGGGTGCAAGAGATCGAATTAAATAGATATGATTGCTGTAGGGGCGGGTTTTACAAACTATCATTGCCTAAAATCAATAATCTCATAAACCCGCCCCCACCAAATGACACAATCTTTCATTGATTCGCACAAAACTTTTCCACACACCGCACAAACATTTCTACACCCATCCCCAGCGCAGTTTCATCAAAATCAAAGCGCGGGTGATGGTGCGGGTAAGCCAAGTTTTTCTCTGGATTTGCCGAACCTAAAAAGAAATAACAACCGGGGACTTCTTGCAAAAAGAACGACATATCCTCGCCGCCCATTGTTTGACATTCTGGCACTATTCCCGCCGGAGTTTCAACAACCGATTCTGCTACGCCGCGCACCAATTCAGCTATTCTCGAATCATTAATAACTGGCGGGTAAAGCGCACAATAATCTAATTGGTAATTTGCCCCGTGACTCTGACAAATTCCGGCGATTACTTGCTCGATTCGCTTTGCAAAATAACCTTGATATGCAGGATTGAAATAGCGCACCGTGCCACCGATTTGAGCGGTGTCGGCAATGACGTTGTGGGTGTGGCCTGCGTGGAATTTGCCGACAGTTACTACCGCTGAGTCGATCGGGTCAATGTTCCGCGCGACAATTGCCTGCAAAGCGCTGACAATTTGGGCTGTAACGACGATCGAGTCCACAGTCTGATGTGGCATTGCGCCGTGTCCACCTTTGCCAAAAATCGTGCAGTCAAAAACTTCGACAGCCGCCATCAAAGCGCCGCTGCGGACGCCTACAGTCCCCAAAGGTAGATTGTTCCACAAATGCAAGCCGACGATCGCATCAACATCAGGATTCTTCAAAACTCCCGCTTCAATCATCGGTTTTGCGCCTCCGGGCCCTTCTTCGGCGGGCTGAAAGATAAATTTTACTTTACCCGAAAAGCTGTGTTTGTGCTTGGCAAGATAACAAACAGTACCGAGGGCGATCGCAGTGTGGCCGTCGTGGCCGCAAGCGTGCATAATTCCATCATGCTGCGATCGATAATCCACCTCATTTTCTTCTTGAATAGGCAAAGCATCCATATCCGCCCGAATTGCCAAAACCCGCCCCGGTTTGCCGCTGTCTATAGTTGCGACAATACCAGTTTTAGCAATATTAGTTTCATGATCTATTCCCCATTCCTGCAACTTTTGTGAGATAAACTGCGCCGTTAAATTTTCATCAAAACTCAACTCCGGCCTTTGATGCAAAAGGCGACGCCATTCGACTAGCTGAGGCTGCAAATTTCTAATTTCCAGCCGCAATTGAGATAAATCTACAGAAGTTAAATTCGGTAAAGTAGAAACCATTTTTCATTCTCCTTATAACAATTTGTGAAACTCTCTCTTCTCTTTCTCTGCGCTCTCTGCGCTCTCTGCGGTTAAAATAAAATCTTAGTTTTTAACCACAGAGGCCGCAGAGTACGCAGAGGAAGAGAAGAATCAGAAAGAGAGGTGTTTAGAATAGGGTTATTTAGAAGTCTGAGGAACTAAATTAACCCCAGGTAGCAACCGCTCTAAATCTAAATCTGAAGCAACTTTAGCTAATTTAGCAAGGTCAGTCGGGTCATCTAAATGCGGCAAAATACCCAACACAGGTATTTGAGTCAGCGACTGGATCAAATCAACGGGCGCTAAATCAGCAATTTCTTGTTCAGAATAAGCTTTAACGCAATTAAGCACAATTCCTCTCAGCTTAAAACCAGTGTGTCTGGCGAGAGCAACATTCGCCACAGCTTGCCCGATCGCCCCCAACCTCACAGGTACTACCAAAACCCCCCTCAGCCGCCAATCCCTGGCAATATCGGCCACCGTCAGTTCCCGCGTTACAGGCGAGCCCAGCCCTCCCAAAGCTTCCACCAACACAAAATCCTTGCGCTCAGAGAGGCTTTGCCACGCCGTCCAGACCTTTTCGAGTTCGATACGTCTCCCCTCCAATTCCGCAGCAATCGGTGGTGCTAGAGGCGCATCAAAGTGCAGCGGATTGAGTTCTTCGGGGGATTGGTCGAGGGCAAACAAACGGGTGTAGAGTTCGCGATCGCCCGTTCCTGTTTGCATGAGTTTCATAATTCCCAAACTGCGATCGGGAAAATACATTTGCCAATAAGCAGCCAGAGCGCTGGTCAAAACAGTTTTGCCCGCGTCGGTATCAGTTCCAGCAATTAGCAGCGAGTTCATTGGCAAATAGCTAACAATTAATTGGCATCAACCTCAGTCTAGGGGAATTTTGCCAGAAGTTTAGAGTTCTGGCGATGGTGCGGGTGTTGGTGCTGGTTCCGGTTCCGGCGCTGGTTCCGGTTCCGGTTCCGGTGACGGTGCAGGAGTTGGTTCCGGTTCCGGCGATGGTGCGGGTGTTGGTTCCGGTTCCGGCGACGGTGCGGGAGTTGGGGCCGGTTCCGGTGTTGGTGCGGGTGTTGGCGCGGGTGTTGGCACTGGTGTTGGCGACGGCGCGGGTGTTGGTTTGGGTGCGGGAGTTGGTGCGGGCGTCGGTTTGGGCGTCGGTTTGGGCGCGGGAGTCGGCGCTGGCGTCGGTTTTGGTGCCGGAGTTGGCGCTGGGCTTGGTTCTGGGCTTGGTTCCGGCAAAGGTTCTGGGCTTGGTTCCGGCAAAGGTTCTGGGTTCGGTTCCGGCAAAGGTTCTGGGTTCGGTTCCGGCAAAGGTTCTAGGGTTGGTTCCGGCAAAGGTTCTAGGCTTGGTTCTGGCAAAGGTTCTGGGCTTGGGCTTGGCAAAGGTTGCGGGGTTGGGCTTGGCAAAGGTAGCGGGTTTGGTATGGGAGTTAGTGTCGGCGTCGGATTTATGAGTGCTGGCGGTGTCGGAGTGGGTTTGGGGCGCGAATTGTTGAGAAATGAGCCGACTAAAGCCCAGGAACCGAAGCCCGTCAAGATTACTAAGCCCGCCAGCAGACCGATCGCAGCAATGGGATTGTCCCAAAAAGAGCCGCCAACAGGCTCAATTAACGGATCTGGCTGGTTTTGCGGGTGGGAACTCTGGGCGGCGGGCTCTGGCGGCCTGCCCACGGCCACCGTTGCTATTAGCGAAGGGTTTGTCGGCACCACTGCTGGCGGCGCGGGCGGTACAGTTGGCTGGCTAGGTTTAGGATTAGTTTGGGCGTCGAGTGCTTGGGCGACTTCGCTTACAGATTGATATCGATCGCCCGGAGACCGACTCAACATCCTATTGAGAACCAAAGCCAAACCTGTGCTCACCTGCGCTTGTTGCTGCCAATTCCACTGCAGCGTTGTTTGATCGAGCAATTCCTGCGGTTCTTTGCCTGTCAGCAGGACGATCGCCGTTACGGCTAAAGCGTAGAGGTCGCTGCTGGCTGTTGCCCGCCCGCTTTGCAACTGTTCCATCGGCGCGTAGCCGATTTTACCGACTGTTGTCGCGTGGGCTGTTCCTTCGGGAGACTGGACTTTGGTGGCTAGTTCCTTCACCACTCCAAAGTCAATCAGCACCGGCAACTGGTCGTTTTCCCGCCGAATTATATTTTCTGGGGAGATGTCGCGGTGGATGATGCCGCGGGCGTGGATGTGAGCCAGTACCGGCAGCATTTGCCGAATGAATACCAAGACTTCGGCTTCGGTGAAGCTGCGACCATTTGAAGTTCGATCGAGCAACAGTTCGCGGTAAGTCATCCCTTCCACGTAATCCTGCACTAAAAACAAACGCTGGTTCTCTTCAAATATTGCCCGAAACTGGGGAATTTGTGGATGCCCAATTTGGTAAAGTATTGCCGCCTCTCTTTGAAACAATTCCTTCGATTTTTCCAAAACGTAAGGCCCGCTTTGCACCGGAATCAATTCCTTCAGGGCGCAGCGTTCTTGAAACCGTCCCAAATCTTCTACTAAATAAGTCCGGCCAAATCCTCCTTGACCTAAAATATTCACCAAGCGGTAGCGGTTTTGTAGGAGAGTTCCAATAGCAATAGGTGGCTGCATAAGTTTAAGTAGAAACTGTTAAAAAATAGACGATCGCTCACAGACTTAGTAATGCTAGGTCTTTCATGCTCTTGAGCAGACTTCACTCTCTGTAGTCCCCAGTCCCGACCAAAGTTAGTATTTTACATTTTTTTGACATTCTTGGACGCAATGATGGTCAGAAACCGGGTTTTTTCACGAAAACACAGAGGTTGCCACCTGCATATCCGATCAAAAACCCGGTTTCTGCGTCAATATCTCAAGGGAGAAATGCACGATTTTTCGTAGAAACCGGGTTTTTTGGCCTTAGCCCTAATAAATTGTCGCCCCCCGGCCTAAGCCATACATCTCTATAAAGCTTGAGATTATTTATGGGAGATGTCTACTGACTACTGACTACTGACTACTGACTACTGACTACTGACTAAGCTTTGCTTTCACCATGTCTTGAATTCTGTTACCGTCTGCTTTGCCCTTAAGCTGCTGCATTGCCTTGCCCATCACCTTGCCCATATCTTTTGCAGAAGTAGCGCCAACCGAAGCAATCACTTCGTCAACAACTTGACTCACCTCTTCGTCTGACATCTGCGCCGGCAAATACTCTTCAACAATTGCTAACTCCGCCTCCTCTTGTGCCACTAAATCTTCGCGGCCACCTTTGCGGTATTGTTCGATCGAATCCCGGCGCTGTTTGGCTATTTGCATCAAAATTTCCATTTCTTGAGCTTCTGTCAGCGTGTCTTGGCCGGAAGGACGGAGGCTGACTTCTTTTTCGAGAATAAATTTCTTGATGCCGCGAACTGTTTCCAAGCGAACTTTGTCCTTGGACTTCATGGCTGCTTTGATTTCTGCGTCAATGCGTTCTCTTAAGCTCATCGATTTCTACCTTGCTTTGCCCGATATCAAAAATCTGAAGTATGCTTCCGATTCTTAACTTTTTTTACAGTATTTTTCAAGTTTATTGCCTGTTGGTGGCATTTTTATCGCATTGAACCCGGATGCCTTCGGCTTCCGACTGAATTTGGGGTGGCTGCAGTTGCAGCCTCAGCCCCAAATTGACTCACGCTAGAACTTTTAGACGCAGGGGCAGAAGTGCGATCGTACTTCTGCCTGTACAGAGATCGCTAGATCCCACATTCCGCACCCTGGGGTGTTACTCAGCATAATTACGCAGAAGACTCTATTTTTACAGTAATAAATTATGCCTTTAAAAACTTTTTTATCCGCCAATGTACGGTATTTAAGTATAATTCATAGTTTTATTGCTGGATAAAAATAAGTAAAAACCGATTGTGACCGTTGAAGGTGCCGAAAGTGAGCTAGAAACCAGGTTTCTAGGACATATTTCTGCAAGTCCTATTCAATTCGCCTAACTTAACTCTTGTGGTCGCCCTGAATGTTAAATGTATTAAAAAATTGGCTGAATATTTCTAGTTTCAGATGGTAAGATAGCGATGGAATAAACGTCCTGCAAGAGGCCTGCTGTGATCCGTTCTGCTACTTTACCGCTTCCGCTTCCCGAGCCGCCGGTTTCCGCTCATGACCGTCTGCGGCTGTTCTCCGGTTCTGCTAATATTCCCCTCGCCCAAGAGGTGGCTCGCTATCTGGGGATTGATTTGGGGCCGATGGTTCGCAAGCGGTTTGCTGATGGGGAACTCTACGTTCAAATTCAAGAATCGATTCGGGGTTGCGATGTTTACTTGATTCAGCCAACTTGCTGTCCGGTAAACGATCGCCTCATGGAATTGTTAATTATGATCGATGCTTGTCGCCGCGCTTCGGCTAGACAAATTACTGCTGTCATTCCCTATTACGGATATGCTAGGGCTGACCGCAAAACGGCCGGAAGAGAGTCGATTACTGCAAAATTAGTGGCTAATTTGATTACGGAAGCTGGGGCCGGTCGCATTTTGGCGATGGATTTGCACTCGGCTCAGATTCAAGGTTATTTTGACATTCCTTTCGATCACGTTTACGGTTCGCCGGTGCTTTTGGATTATCTGGCGAGCAAGCAGTTGACCGATATTGTTGTGGTTTCGCCGGATGTTGGCGGAGTCGCTAGGGCGAGAGCTTTTGCCAAAAAGCTTGGTGATGCTCCCCTGGCAATTATTGACAAGCGCCGCCAAGCTCACAACGTCGCCGAAGTGATGAACCTTATCGGTGATGTCGATGGCAAAACTGCCGTGTTGGTGGACGACATGATCGATACTGCCGGCACGATTTCTGAAGGTGCGAGATTGTTGCGCCGGGAGGGTGCGAGGCAGGTTTATGCTTGTGCTACTCATGCGGTGTTTTCGCCTCCGGCGATCGAGCGTTTGTCTAGCGGGGTTTTGGAAGAGGTAATTGTTACGAATACAATTCCTGTGCCGGAAGAGAACCGTTTTGAGCAGTTGACGGTGCTGTCGGTAGCCAATTTGCTGGGAGAAACTATTTGGCGGATTCACGAAGATAGTTCTGTTAGCAGTATGTTCCGCTAGACAGGAAAGGCGCTTTTTGAATGTTTGTTTTAGGGTGCGTTACACTTGGTTAACGCACCGTTTTTTTGCCCAATAGTGCGATCGTTTCCCGCAAGTAATCAGCCCAGGCTCATCTAAATTTTACTGTCAAGTCCCATCAAATTCTTGTGGAGTGGGCGTCCAGCCCGCCCGGAAAATACAATTTAGATGCCCAACAGCTTATCAAGTTCCTCGGTAAAATAACGGTTATAACTTTGTAGTGAGGACTAAAGCCCTCATAAAATTCGCTCGGACTTTAGTTCTCACTACGAACCAAGGTGACGATCGGCGATCGATCGCACTTGGTACCACCGGAACAAGAGGTGGTAAAATTCTATCTTGTTGTTGGAAGAGGGCGAATTTTTTATATTCTAGATAAGTCTCATCACAATAAGGAGCCAATAGGGAAAAATCATGAAACATTCACTTGTACGAACAGTGGCAGCACTGGCAGGTTCAGCAATTTTAACACTTGGCGCGATCGGTTCGGCTAAAGCATTTACTTTTGACGAAACCGACATTAACCAAGACCGAGTAATTGTCATCGCCCAACCCCGACCTTCCGGCGGCTACCAATTGCTAATTGTAGAACAGGTATCTAACACGCGACAATGCTGGAGCGAAAGTGGCTCTAATCCCGTGAAAGTCGATCCATTATTAGTTAGTTTTGATTTCACCGGTATTTGTGGCCGCGCAACAGACAGCAACGGCTTTTCAATTCGCATGGCAGGCACCGATTTAGCATTAAAATACGCCCTGACTTTGGAAAGTGTTGATGGCGATGTTCTACTAATTGGAACTCCGGTAGATTACCAAGGTAAATCTGTGATTATCGGTCGCACAAATGGCGATGCTAACGAATTCATGAAAGTCACTCTCGATCCTGCTTGGCGCTTGAGTAAAAGGGCTTACCAAGGTCGCACATTAGGTCACTTTTATTTCACTACCAATCAACCCGCACCGGAAGAAATTGGCAATACCGGAGGCAATACCGGAGGCAATACCGAAGCAATACCGCAGCCAATACCAATACCAATACCCCAGCCAATACCCCAGCCAATACCCCAGCCAATACCCCAGCCAATACCCCAGCCAATACCCCAGCCAATACCGCAGGAAATACCCGTGGAAATACCGGTGGAAATACCGTAGGCAATACTGACCCTTCTACAATTCGGAGATAGCTACCGATGATATCTATGCTTGGGAAATTAAAGAAGCTGTGGGCCTTGGGTTCGTAGCCCGGTTTTCTCAAAATAATGCTTTGCGGCCGCAACTTGCTGTTACCAGAGAGCCATTGGTATCTTTAGTTTGGGAATCTTGGAAATGAATACAAGGCGCTAATATCACATTTCCTAGCCATATTTCTATCCGTCCATTTAGCGAAGTTGATATTTCCCGCTGGAGTGCGGGAAAAGTTCTATTGGCGCGGGACAACAAGATAGTTAGCTACTATCAAGATGGAACTTTTAAACCTACCCAGCCCGTCACTTGCGCTGAATAGATGGCGGTGCGCCGTCGAGCGGCGGAATTCGGTTTGTCGGCGGGAATGCAGCCGAATTTAGTTGCTAAAGAGCCGTCTAAAACTTTTTCAGACATTCAGAATTATTGGGCTGCTTCTATTATTACTCAAATGTCTTCTTATTGTTCTGTTGCTGCCGCTATTAAGGAAATGGACTCGGTTTGCTCCGAATGATTCTGCAAAGCGCAATTACGCGGCGGCTACTTTGCGGATGCTGAAATGCGTCAAGGCTCAGTAGGGCGAAGTAGATACCCGACAACTTTGGCGAAGTCGGGTATCTGAGTATTCTGTTTTTTTTAGCTTGACATTTTACGCTACACCGTAATCAGTATACGGTCGTTTGTATGGGGGTTGCAATCCCAAAATAATATCCTCTCTCGGTACTCCCATTGCAACTAATTCCTCCGCAGGATTTTCCTCGGTCAAATTTTGTTGAAGCCAGATTTTTCCATCTTTGATGTCAATGTGAATGAAGGTTTGATAAATCCGGGTTAAGTGTTCCCAGCCGACATTCATCCACTGATAATGATCTCGCTCTGTGTCTAAGATTAGTTGCACTTCGACTTCATCATCTGAAACATCATCTTCGGCATAACGGCTCATTAATGTCTGAACGTACTGACGATATTGAGCTAGTTTGTCCATTGTACAATTACCTCATTTGTTGCATCGTATACGATTAGCAATACCTGATACTGTTGTACTGCAGCTTGAGTAAACTCAGACTGAAAAAATGTTCTATACACGTCAATTGGTACTGCCAAGTATAATTTCCGATTAGGTTCAACAGATGCCAGCCCTAGCCGATAACTGAGAAATTGTCCCAATGCAGCATAAAAGTCTGTAATTACAGAAGGATTGAGGAAGCTTTTGATTTCGACTGCAATTTTCTCCCCTCCTCGCTCCGCTGCGACTAACCTTTCTGCTCCCAAATCAACCTGAAATTTAACATTGCCAAACTTAAACCTTAGTGGATCTGCAGTAATCACCCACTGTTCTTTTTGAAGGGCCCGTTTTACGGATTCGTGGAAGGTATCTTTGGCAGACACAGACAAATTCTCAGCGCGATTGCAAACAAGTATTAATTATACCAAAATCGCGGTAGATTGTCAATCGGTACCATCCTAATTTTCTATATAGTTTTAATTTTTAAGTTGATCAGGAGTGTAGTGCTTATCATACCGTTTTCTTTGGTTTCTTCTTAGATGGCTTTTTAGGATTTTTCGGGACGGGGATAATTTCTTGTTCTTGCAAGATGACATCTTCTGTTAATTTACATAAGTCGTTCAAGGAAAGTTTTTGTTGCGATTCAAGTTCGTTTAGCAAGTTTGATGCGGTTTCTAATATTTGCTTTCCCTGTCTGGCTTGAATAGTAGTTTTATTTTCGATCGCATCTAGCAACACAAAAATCGAGACTGTTTGCCAAATATCTAAATCGTCGCCTACGACATCGCAAGCAGAGACAATTTTGCCGTTTTCGGGGACGTGAATTCCTAAACCGGAAGCTTGAATTAACGGCTGGATTTCTGCTAGACTTAAATTCGCAAGGTCGCTAATTTTATGTTCGAGCGATACTAAATCTGCTAAATCGGGCAAGTTGACCGATTCTGTCGCTAAAGCATCGAATTTAAAGGTAAGAGTTTGATTCAGCGGATCGGAAATGGCATAAATTGATTGAATTTGCGATCGACTAACCGCACCTTTCTCGAAAAAATCCCTGCCTTGCAGGGCGATCGCAATTTGCCCATTTTCCGCCACCTCCAAGCTTTCCAAACTAACCAGAGTCGCCGCCGTAGTCTTCACAAAAATCTCGTCCAACCCCAGCAAATCCGCCAATTCCTTCAAAGTTGGCGCAGGTTCAAACTCAACGCCCGCCCGCAAAATAAACTCTTCCAACACGTTAAACTCGCGCGGTTCGCTAATCGCCACCTCCAGCGGAGTTTGCCGGATTGCAAAGCGGAATTGACGCGCCGCCAACACTGACAAACCCGGATTTTGTTGCTCAATTTGTTCGGCTAGCGAACTTAAATTCGAGTCTATTGGTTTAGTTGAGGACGCTAGAGACATCTACAAAACCTCCGCAGTGACGCACCGTTTTTGAAACTTCCTGATACATTTTTCCCACTGTACCTGTTTGTTGGGTAAATAAATCGTGGCAGCCGACAACAATCAGCAATTCTTGAGCGCGGGAAAATGCCACATTCACCCGTTCAGGTTCCTTCGCAAATCCAATATCGCCCCTAACATTATTGCACACTGTGCTGACAATAATTACAGGTCTTTCCATGCCTTGAAATATGTCAACCGTACCGGTGCGGATGCTCAAAGCAGGGAATCTTTCCCCTTCGATTCTGTCTTTAATTGCATTTAATTGAGCAGCATAAAAAGTGATAATTCCGATTTCTTTCGGTGGTTCGCCGTCGGCAACTTTGGGCCGCCAAGCTGTCTCCATTTGTTCGCACAAACGCTCGATCGCATCAATCTCCTTAACATTCAACCGCGAAGTACCCTGTTTTTCCTCTTCAAACCCTTGTCCTATCGGCGTTTTCACCCACAGAATGTGATTATTTTCTTGAATGATTCTACCTGCGAGGTTGTGGGCGCGTTTGGTGTCAGCTTCCTGGATACCACAGTTGAGTTTTTGCTGGTAAAACTGATTGATTGCGCCCATGATTTGTGGGTGCATTCGATACTGAGTTGTCAGCATTTTTTTGATGCTGTCGCTGGCATTTTCAAACAAAACTTTGAACAGCGATTCTTTGATAAAGCTAAGTTCGTCTCCGGTACAGCCGATGTCTTCGGCAATATCGTCGATCGTACTTTGATTAAACATCGGCGGCAATTGCCTGTGATCGCCCACTAATACTAACTTTCTGCCCTTCAAAGCGGGGATTAACAACTCTGGCGGAGTGCATTTGCTAACTTCGTCAATGATGACTGCATCAAAGCTGGGAAAGTTTTTAGTAAAATCGAAACTAGCAGCTTGCACGCAAGTAATGCCGATAACGTTGGCATTGTCAATATAAATTTGCTTTAAATCGTTGCGGTCTTTTTCTGATGGATTGCGGAGTTTTTGAATCCAATCTGTCACAAAGTTTTGAGAGCGATTTAGGGCGATTTCTTCTTGTTCTAATTTCCGCTGCCAAGTTTTGAAGAGACGCTTAATTTTGCTTAAAAAAGCTCCGCTGAATAATCCTGTATTCGGAACTTCTGGCTGGTATTGAGTCGGGATAGTTTGCCATGCTGACTCCCACCAATTTCTCTCAACAAGTAATGCTGCGGTTGGTTGTTGCTGTTGCAGTTGAGCGTTAATTTCGCTCAACTCGGCTTGAAGTTCGGCGAGTTGCTGCTGCGAAGTTGCAGCCGCAATTTGCAGCGGGGATAAATGCTCGTCAAGACTCTTTTTGATAGTCTCCAAAACCCCAAAAGGTTCTAAGTCAGCAATGGATTTTTCAAGCTGAAGCGCGCTTGCTTTCCAAGTCTCAACTTGCTTGACAAAATGCTGCGGTTGCTCCCAAATATTTGATTTTTGGGCGAGATATTGTTCGGCTAAAATCCGCAACTTTTCAGGTACATTTGGCTGTTGGACAATTGCTTGCAACAAATTAGTAACTTCGCTAATTTTTAAGTTAGCCTCTTGCTGGGCTGTTTCTACCTGAAGTTTAGCGGCGGATATTTGCTGCTGGTTTAAGGTTTGACCGATTTTATCTAATAACTGTTGCTGTTTGATAAGCTGCTGTTCGGTTTCGGTTTTCAGAGGAACCACGCACTGACGCGCATTTGCGAGGATACTGTGCAGCAATTCTTTGACTAGGCGATCGAAGGTAGCCTGGATATTATTTGGCTGCAAGGATTCACTATAAAATTGTTGAATGCTACCTAAGAAAGTGCGAGCTTTTTCGATGATAAATTTGCGCTGACTTTGGCTGACTTGGGAGTAGCTGGCGAAGTCTTTGGCGAGTTGTTGCCACTGTGTACGATCGCCCGCAGAGAGCACGATCGGCGTTTGACTCAAATTTAGGTGCAAAAACTCGCTAAACCGGAACTGTTGCCCTTGTATATCCTTAAAACCTGCGCTTTCTTCGTGGGCTACCGCCTTTTGCAACCGATCCAAATCGGGCAAATTGATTTTGCATTTGGGCGGCACGATCGGCAATTTGAGCGATCGGGCAATTTTCAGCAATCCTGCGGGCAATTCTACCATATCATCCGTCAGGATTGCGCCCGTTTCCCAGCAAGTTTTCACAACTTCATAGAGCCCCGTATCTGCCGTCTCAATCCATTGTGCAACGGCTACAACAACGGCTGCAATTTCCGCTTTTCGCAGTTCCAAATTCTTGATTTTCTGTTCGAGATTGTGGCGGTGTGTCTGATTTTGCCGATCGCCCAATTCGAGTTGATTCACAGCCTCAGACATCTGCCGCGACACCCGCAACGATTCCGCAACCGCCGACATAGCGTGACAAACATCATCAGCGCGATCGAATGCCGTCTTAAATTCCGATATTTGCGCTGCTACTGTTTCCTGCAACCAAACCGCAATCCCAAACGCGCCGCAAGCAGGGCGATCGAAGCCTATTTGAATAGCATTGCTAGCGGCAATCCGAACATTTGCCATAAAGTTTTCTACTAAAACATTGCCTTCGGAATAGGGTTTTAGTCGGGGCATAAACTCGGCAATTTCTGGAGATTCCCAGTTGACATTAGGCGCATCCAGCAGATTTTCTAACCCACTAACTAGAGGTTCAATCTCCATTTTTTCGGTTAAAATCTGTTCATACTCTGCTGCTTGCTGGCTGCACTTTTCCTCAAGATTTGCTTTACTGTCGTGCAGGTGTTTTAGTCCATTAAAAAAATCTCTCTCTGCGGCACAGTAGGCGGTAAATCGCTCTGATTCTGCCAGCAACTGCCGCAAAGATTTGATATTAGTCAGGCGCTGCGAGAGCTTTTCTTCGCAGTCAGTCGCCGTATTTTGCAGCCAAGTGCCGATCGCATTTTCCTCCAAAAACGGCTGCCCTTCTTCCTGCACCTTATGAGCTTTTCCCTTCCGCAAAGCCCGAATCGCCGGGTTGTGAACTAACCGACTCAAAGCATTATCTACAGCCAAATTTGCTTGCGAAGCAATCAGCGTTTTGCCGCCCTGACGGGCAATTTGATAGCAAATCTCCGCAATCACAGTCGTTTTGCCCGTTCCCGGCGGGCCTTGAATCAAAATTAAATCCCGCGCCGAAAGCACCGTTTCTACGGCAGCAAGTTGATCCTCATTAGCATTGCGATTTAATAAGTTTTCCCGATCCAATTTAATCAGTTTTTCGGGCATTCGCGCCTGAGAAGAGTCGAATAAAAACTCACTCAAATAGGGATTTTGAGCGCGACCGTCTGTCAGCATTTTTAAAGCTTTTTTCTTGCGTTCGATCTGACTGATATCGCCCGCCGCCTCAAAATACAAGAATCCTTGTTTGGGCATTTGATATCTGCCGCCCGCCATGCGATCGCCTAAATCAACATCTAATTTAATGCGTAATTTACCCTTTTCAAACTCTATTTCGGCGATGCTGCCTAATGTCTCTCCATCGCGGCTGCTTCTGCTTCCGGGCGGCGAATCAAACAGGATAATTTCTTCATTTCTGGCTTTTTTCAGCCTTTCGCGAAAGTCGCCCAATTCTAAGGAATTTTCCTCATAGCCGTCAAGAGTTGCGGAATTACGTTCAATTTCAAAAGTGACGATTTTAAAGCCGGAACCGTAATTATGACCGCGAAAAGGCACGCAAAATTGACGCGCTTCCGCAATGCGTTTTTCCACATTTAAAAAAGTATGCCAAACTTTTAGTTGTTCGGTCGTTGGTATGTGTCTGTCGTCCCAAAATGGCATTTGTTGGACGCGGGCGATCGACTTTACAGGAATTGGCGATCGACTGTTAGCCAAAAGTCGCAACTGAACCGGCAAAGCATACCCATCTTTCCTCCCTCTGGGAACCGCCACCAAACCAGCATCCAGCAGTTTTAAACCGCCACTTCCGTCTTCACAGCGTACAGTTGCTAACAACCGCAAAGTGCGATCAGCTTTTTGCAAAAATTGGGGTAATTCAAAATCATCTCCATCCGTAGCAAGCAGCAATTCCCAGATTTCTTCTTCCGAAAATCTCTCATTTACCTTTTGGCGGCGCACGTAGAAAAGACTGTGGGATTTGCCGGCAATCTCAGACATCAGAATTTCCGCACGCTCTCTGCATTCCCAATCGCAATATTTCCCTAAAGCCGCTTCTCCTTCTATATCCCGAATAAACTTATTAATTGTGCGATCGCCACTAAATTTATATCCCCAATCTTCTGCTACTAAAGACGGCATATTTTGATTTTAGATTTTAGATTTTAGATTGGATTTAAGATTAGCACACCGGAACTTGTGCCGACACATTGGTGTCAACTAGAGCCTGCAACCCCTGATAAATCTGGCTTTTTGCTGAGTCTAGATCCCCCTAAATCCCCCTTAATAAGGGGAGTAGGGGTTGACTTTGATCACGCTCTTGTCCCCCCCTTATTAAGGGGGGTTAGGGGGGATCTAGACCTAACTGTCAAACAGCAGACCTATACTACTTTTAACGTTAAGTGGACACAAATGATACCGACAGAACGGCTAAATCCCAAAGATTAAGGTTTGCTGAAGCCCACCCGGAGGCGATCGAATTAAACTGTTTAGAATCAAAAGGGCGAATGATGGGAATTGAACCCACGAATGGTGGTACCACAAACCACTGCCTTAACCACTTGGCTACACTCGCCATATCTTTTGTAACTATAGCATCAGATCTCAGCACAAGTCTAGGGGTAGGGCAAAAATATTTTGAAATATTTCTGAGCGTCCCTCAACCGGACAGATCGATTATGCCTCAAGTTCCAAGCACAGTAAGACTATAGCACAATTCTCGCTCTGTGCGATCGGCCTGTGCGAGCCTCTTCGAGGGCTTCGCCAACGGCAATTATCTCGCCCGCAGCACTCATGCGGCCTGGGTTGGGCAGCTCTGGCAGCGTCCCGATTCGGCCAAGCGCATTAAAATAGCCTTATCAGCCCAGGTGCATCTAAATTTTACACTCCAGTTTGATAAAACTCACCTCTGGCACAATTCTCAAGAACAGGCAAGATGCCTGTTCCACAAAGAATGAATTTCTTTTAGGGTGGGCTCTTCTAGCCCGCCCCTAAAAGCCTTATTGAGAATTGTGCAACATCTCAGAGGAAAGCTTGTGGGGTGTCCCGCCCACCCGAAAAATACAACGCCAGAAGCGGGACAGCGTATCCCACACTGCATGAGTTATCAACCATTCTTCTTCTCTCTCTTCTCTCTTCCCTATTCCTTCGCGTAGCTTCGCATCTTCGCGCTTCGTTTAAAAAAAAGTCTTGTCCGCAATCTAAAATCTAAAATCTAAAATCTAAAATCGATATGAGCTACTGTGTCAACCCAGAATGTCAAAATCCTCAAAACTCCAACACCGCCAAATTTTGCTTAAACTGCGGCTTTAACCTGTTGCTGAGACAGCGATATCGCCCGATTCAACTCTTAGGTAGAGGCGGATTTGGTAAAACTTTCCTAGCAATTGATGAAGACATCCCATCTCTACCCCGCTGTGCAGTCAAGCAATTTTATTTTTACGACCGTGACCCCGAACTTTTCAACAAAGCCGTTGAATTATTTCGTCAAGAAGCCGTCCGTTTAGACGAACTCGGAAAACACCCGCAAATCCCGACATTATTAGCGGGCTTTGAACAAGAAGACCGTATTTATTTAGTTCAAGAGTTTATAGATGGGCCGACTCTCAAACAAGAATTAGACCAGAGTGTATACGATGAAAATCAAATTTGGCAACTGCTGCAAGACTTATTGCCCGTGCTGCAATTTATCCACGACAAGCGCGTCATTCACCGCGACATCAAACCCGAAAATATCATCCGCCGCCAGTCGGATAACAAACTCGTATTGATCGATTTCGGCATTGCCAAACTAATGACTGATACAGCGATACTCCGTCCCGCAACGCTCATTGGCAGTCAAGATTATGTAGCTCCCGAACAAATGCGTGGCAAAGTATTTCCTGCTAGCGACCTTTACAGTTTAGGTGTTACTTGCATTCGCCTGATGACGCAAGTTCCTCCCTTGGATATGTACGACTGCAACAACGAGCGCTGGTGGTGGCGCGAGTTTCTCCCCAAAGCCACGAGTATTAGCGATGAGTTAGGTGAAATTTTAGATAAATTGTTGCAAACTCGTCTCAATCAGCGGTACAGTTTTGCTACGGAAGTTTTGCAAGATATCCAAGCAGCTTTAGATATTTGCGATCCAAATTTGCTTTCGCCCAAAAAGCCGATCGCTCCTGCTCCCAGTAATAGCGACAACTCAACTGATCTCAGCGCCCTACAAACTTCTGATTCTCCGATTTCACCGACAAAATCCGTCGCCAATTCCGCAGAAACTTTTTCCTTATCTGTTACTTCAAATCTCGACCAATCTCTAATTTCTGCACGGGGAGTAGATTGTACCAAACTGCGGGATTTTTTGTCAAACAAAAAGTGGAAAGAAGCCGATCGCGAAACTTGGGTTCTGATGTGTCAATCTCTTTCCCAGCAACCGGGAACTCAGCTAGAAATTAGCCAAATTTACCAGCTACCCTGCGAAGAATTGCAAACACTCGATCGCCTGTGGCTGCACTACAGTCAAGGTCGGTTTGGCTTCAGCGTCCAAAAGCAGATTTATGAAAGCGTTAAGGGAGACTATATCAGATTTTGCGATCGGGTCAACTGGCAAACCTACAATTCTGCTAATACTTTAGGGCAGATTAAATTTAGTCAGCAAGCACCAATCGGACACCTCCCCTCTCGCAGTTGGGTTGGCGGCATTCAGTGGCTGCGGCATCTCGATGCCCTGTCAGCAAAATTAACCGAGTGCGACAATAATCCTGCTCCTAAATTGTAATTTGGTCTACCGACTCAGTAAGTAAAATTTCATATTTAAACTCTACCTGAAAGCAGAGAAATTTGTCGAGCTAGATGTATCCATCGACCGAGGCTCGGTGCGATCGTTTGTCGCACAATGGATTAAGGCGAACACAGATAAAGTCTGCGATCTTTGAGACTTTAACAACAGAACTAAAAAGAGGTACCGATCCATGTTTTTTCATAAAAAAGAATTAATGGCTGCCGTCACAGTAGACGAAGCAAACCCCCGTTTTGCCCAATTGCTGCTAGAACAGTTTGGCGGAGCAA
Organism: Microcoleus sp. AT3-D2; assembly: GCF_036705715.1. NCBI lineage: Bacteria > Bacillati > Cyanobacteriota > Cyanophyceae > Oscillatoriales > Microcoleaceae > Microcoleus > Microcoleus sp. AT3-D2. Next base: position 26,654 of record NZ_JAUBVE010000009.1, read on the forward strand.
CCGGAGAACTCACAGCAGCTTTGCAATACTGGGTCCAGTCATTCCACTGTGAAAATCCAGGGATTAAGGATATGCTTCAAGATATTGCGATCGAAGAATTCAGCCACTTAGAAATGGTGGGCCAACTGATAGAAATGCACACCAAAAACGTTGACCAAACAGAAGCTTACAAAAGCACCTTGTTTGCGGTGCGCGGTGTAGGCCCACACTTGTTGGACAGCCAAGGTCAAGCTTGGACAGCAGCTTATATCAACGAAGGCGGGGATGTGGTGCGCGATTTGCGCGCTGATATCGGTGCGGAAGCAGGAGCTCGCCAAACCTACGAAGAATTGATTAAACTAGCACCGGATATGGGAACGAAAAAAACGTTGCAGTTTCTGCTGACTCGCGAAATTTCTCACACTCAGATGTTCATGAAAGCTCTGGAATCGCTGGGTAAACTCACCGATCCGATGTTCGGCAATATTCCGCCAGATTCCACTGTGGATCTCTACTTTAACTTGTCAACAAATGGCAAGGATGAACGCGGTCCTTGGAACTCGGAACCTACTTTCAAATACATTGCCGATCCCGCTCCAAAAGGTTAATTTGAGAGTTGTTTAGGGTGTGTGGCTTAGAAGATTTAAGCCCAGTATTAAGTAATTTTTAAGCCGCCCGCCTTCTTTTGTAAGGTGGGCGGCTTAGAATATTTAAGCCCTGTGCGTAGGTTGGGTTGAGGAACGAAACCCAACATTTTCCTTAAATGAACCGTATTGATTTTTAAGCCGCGCACCTTCTTTTGTAAGGTGGCGGCTTAGAAACTTTAAGCCCTGTGTTGAGTGATTTTCCAGTCACGCACCCTAGGATATCGAACTTTTGTGTTGAGGATTTTTTAAGTCACGGGCCCTACGGTGTTATAATTATTTGAAATCCCGATCGAACATTAACATCAAATCTATATTGAAATTGCGATCATCGACCTATTTATTAGTTTCTCACGGCAGCCGCGACCCCAGACCCCAACAAGCTTTGGAAAACCTAGGTCAACTGCTGTCTCAAAATTTGGCTGACTCATTCCCCGCAGTCGCAACCGCCACCTTAGAACTAGGCCCCGCACCGCTGCACGAACAAATTTGCAGTTTTGGCGATCGTACCCTGTCGCTGGGAGTGACAGAATTGCAAATACTGCCTGTATTTTTATTGCCGGGAGTTCACGTCGCCGAAGACATACCGGCAGAGGTGGAAATTGCCCAAAAAACTTTTGGTGACAAGCTAAAAATTGCATTGCGCCCGCATTTAGGTTCCCAGGAAGCAGGCTTAACAAAATTGGTAAAAAGTCAGATGGAAGAGGTGACTTTTCTCCCCAATCTGCTATTGCCAAAATGGATTTTATTATCTCACGGCAGCCGTCGCCCCGGAGGTAACTCGACAGTTGAGGAAATCGCTAGCAAACTCGGTGCGCTGACAGCTTATTGGTCGGTAAAGCCGAGTTTGTCAGAGCAAATTGACAGTTTGGTTCGTGGTGGACAGCAGCAAATAGGGATTGTGCCATACTTCTTATTTAATGGAGGAATTACAGATGCGATCGCCAAAAATGTCGCACAGCTAAAGCAGCAATTTCCTGCGGCAGAACTTCATCTCGCAAATCCTCTAGGCGCAAGTGTACAATTAGCAGACTTAATTGGGAATTTAATTCAAAAATGAACCGCAGAGGCAAAGAAGAGGTAAAGGAAGAAAGAAAAATGTCTTTAGGAAAAGTGTATTTAGTAGGTGCGGGGCCCGGAGATCCGGGTTTGATGACCTTGAAGGGAAAAGCTCTGTTAGAGTGCGCGGATGTGGTCATTTACGACGCTTTAGTCAGCCCTCAAATTTTGGCAGCAATCAACCCCCAAGCAGAACGAATTGATGCGGGAAAACGCAAAGGGCGTCACTCGTTAATGCAAGATGAAACCACTCAGTTAATGATAGAAAAAGCTGGAGATAATGCGATCGTAGTTCGTCTCAAAGGCGGCGATCCGTTTATCTTCGGTCGCGGTGGCGAAGAAATGGAAGAGTTGGTAAAAGCGGGAGTGTCAGTAGAAGTCGTCCCCGGCGTAACTTCTGGGATTGCGGCCCCTGCTTATGCGGGAATTCCTCTAACACATCGATCGTACAGTTCTTCTGTCACCTTTGTCACCGGTCACGAATCAGCGGGAAAATATCGACCGGAAGTAAATTGGCAGGCGATCGCTCGTGGCTCGGAAACCATTGTAGTATACATGGGAATCCACAATTTGCCTTACATTATCGGCCAGTTAACAGATGCAGGATTGAGTGCAGAAACGCCAATAGCGTTAGTGCGCTGGGGAACGCGGCCGGAACAAGAAGAATTGATCGGGACTTTGGGTACAATTGTAGAGCAAGTTGAGGCGATCGGATTTGCAGCACCTGCGATCGCGGTAATCGGAAATGTTGTCAATTTGCACTCGATATTGTCTGGCTGTCGGCCAGTTTCTCAGACTGTAGAATAAGCGGGAAAATTGGGTCAGAACCGATATAATTTCGATCGCTTTGATTTCGCTCCCTCTAAGGTGCCTCGCCAGCGGGGACAATCGCACCCTTAATGTCATTCCGATGTCATTCCAGGACGCATAAATGACATATTTACAGCATATTCTATGTAGATGTAGATCGCAAGAAACCGGGTTTCGAGCAACAGAATCAGTAAGGATGCGAGAACTGTAAAGAAACCCGGTTTCTGAGGTGTATTTTATAAACCTGGAATACGCTGTATAATCCGTGACTTTAGTTTAGCGAATGTCTATTCCAGCCTCACTTGGGCCCCCCACAAATCTTGGGGGAGAAATACTCTGTCGGTGGGTAGGGGAGCAACTGGGGCCGTAAGGGTAAATTGACCCGCTTCAATTTGCTGCTTCAATTCCAATGCTACTTGCCGGGAGAGAAACATACTCGCAAGGGGGGCGGCCCGCACAGGTTTGCCCTCTATCAGGATGCGGCCAGTCTTTAATTGAGCATAGCTGACTAAACCGAAGGTGGGACGAACGCGCCGGGGGATAGAGAAATCTACCACCGGCGCTACTATTTTTTTGTCGGATACTGCACAGTGGGCGACGACTGTTTCGTTTAAGACTGGAAAGGGGATGCCGACTCCCAGCATCAGGGATGGGCCGTAGTTTTTGAAGTAGCAGCCGCGCACCCATTTGGAGTTCATCTGTTTGGCGTCGCCGATTAGTGCGAGGGTGGCGGCCGGGCCGATGGGGGTGCGGTTGGGCTGGCGTTTTTGCAGCGGGAAGTGCTGGGTTCCTTCCCAGGTGATGTAGCCGGTGGCGCCTCCTAGGAAGATGCGGGTGCCGATGCCGATGGTTTCGAGGTCGGGGTCGTTTAGCAGGGGAGACATGGCTCCAAGGTTCGAGTAGACGGCGTTGCCGAGGTTTGGTTGCAGGGGACCGAGGTAGGTGAACAGCGGGCGATCGCCTCCATTGACGCCAACAATAAAGTTTTGATATGCGTTCCGGGGATTGAATAAATAAAACTGGTTGATTGTATCGCGGGTAATCGTGGTTTCAAAGGAGGCGCGGGGGTAGCAGTCTGTTACTTGCCCCAAGGCTCGCAACTGCACGGGTTTGCCGGCTATTAAGTCTTCGATGACGTGTCCGCCGCCCCGTTCGCGGGATTCTTCCCCGTCTTCGGCTACTTGGGTGGCTCCCAGGTACAGGTCTACTGCCCCGAAGCCGGAGTAGGCTAAAACCCCGTCCAGCCAGCATTGGCGGATTTTGATCGGCGGGTCGGTATGGCCGAGGTTGATGATTGCACCGGAGGATTCCATCGGCTCGAATGTGCCTGCGGTAATCACATCGACTTCTTTGGCTGCTTGGGTAATGCTGGTTTCTTGAACTCTAGTTTTGAGTTCTTCGATTGTCCAGACTGTGGCTTTGCCCTGGCTGATTTTATCGTTGATTTCGTCGATCGATCTCATATATTTTAGATTTTAGATTTTGGATTTTAGATTTTGAATTGATTGATTTTGGAGTGATTTTGATTTTGGATTGACTTTGGATTGATGGAATGTCGATCGAGCGAATGCTGTTTTGGCGATCGACCTCAGTTTGATAACACAGCAAAATGCTATAACAGATATCTGGATTATATTATAAATAAAATAAAGAGCGATCGCCATGAATCAAGCGATATTAAAACCAGTCACCTTCGATGAATTTATTGACTGGTATCCTGAAAATTCGGTAAACCGTTACGAACTGCACAATGGAACTATTGTTGAGATGCCTAAAGCAACCGGAGAACATTCAGAAGTAGCGGGCTTCCTTGTCGCTCAACTCAACTTTGAAATCAGACGACTAGGACTTCCTTGCTTCGTTCCCAAAGAATGCGTTGTCAAAGCTAATAACGAGCTATCTGGCTACGAACCGGATGCGATCGTTTTGGACAGGCAAGGGACGGACAGCGAACCGAGATGGAAAAAGGAATCTATCATTACAATGGGTAGTTCTGTCCGGCTAATTGTCGAAGTTTTCAGTACCAATTGGCGGGATGATTACGGCTACAAATTGGTTGACTACGAAGCTTTGGGCATTTCTGAGTAGTGGATTGCGGACTATTTGGGACTTGGTTGGCGACGCTATATTGGCAATCCTAAACAACCTACTTTTTCTGTTTACCAGTTGGTTGACGGTGAGTATCAAGTCACTCAGTTTCGGGGGAGTGATAGGGTTGTTTCACCCACATTAGGGCAGTTGAATTTGACGGTTAAACAGATTTTTAGCGCAGGCAGATATCCGATAGAAAATGCGAGGCTTGAAGATAGTTAGTTGAGGGTGTTCGTACCACATTTTTGCTCAGAGTGAATACTTTTGTCCTATAACTTGGAATTAATCAGGAGTGAAGTCATTATGAACCTTAACTATTGATTTTCAGGAGCCTCATTTTCAGCCGGATCGGGGATGTCTGGTTTCTGTTCTGGTAAATATTTTTCTGGCAGGCTTTCGGCGACTCCTAGAGATTCATGTTTTTCATGGATAGCAGAATCGATTGCTGCTAAGGTTTTAGGACTGGCACTCCACTGGTTTAGAATATCTTTAATTAGGGCTTCCCTAATCCAAACTTGAGCTACAACGGTTAGGGGGAGAGCTAGCAATAAGCCTAAAAATCCAAAGAAGGTGGCAAAGAATACTTGAGCTATTAATGTTACTGCTGGCAGCAGTGATACTTGCTGTGCCATAACGTAAGGGGTGAGGAGGTTGCTTTCAAATTGTTGAATTAGAAAGTAGAGGATAAGCACAAAACCGGATTTTAAGGGAGAGTCTAAAAGTGCGATCGTCACTGGAGGAATGACGCTCAAACCAGGACCGATATTGGGTATTAGGTTCAGCAAGCCGGCTAAAACAGCGTGAGCTAGAGCTAGGGGAACCTGCAATACTGACAAACCAATTAAACTCAGAAAAGTGATGACACTCATGCTAATTAAAGCGCCGATGACCCATCGACCGAGAGCTATTTCGCATTCATCTAAGATGCCATCGACTCGTCGCCGATAGAAAGAGGGAAATAGTTGGATGAATGCTTTGCGGTAAGATAGAGGTTCTGCTAATGTCATCAATGTCAAAACTATGACTAGCAAAAAGCTGAGGATAACGCCTAATGTGTTGCCGACAAAGGCTCCTGCACCGCCGACGAGTTGGTTGAATAAAGGTTGCAGTTGTTGCATGATGTCGTTAACATCAAGATTTGGTAGCCGCTGGCCAAATTGTCCTGAAAAGCGACCCTCAAATTGATCAATCCACTGATTTAATCTTTCTATTCCTTGAGGGGCTCTTTGGGTAAGTTGTTGAAACTGTTGGGTAAAAGGCGGTACAATTATCAGGAATAAGCCTACGAATACCAGGATTAGGAAGCTAACTGATAATAGTACAGCGATCGATCTTTTGAGTCTAAATTTTTGCAAGTAGCGCGCTAGTCTGTTTAAGGCTGTGGCTAAGACGACGGCGGCAAACAGCAGCAGTAGAGCCTGCCTGATTTGCCACAGGATGTAACAAGATGCGATGAGGGCTAATAAGCCCATCCACTGTCCTAGCTTCATTAGATTTTAGATTTTAGATTTTAGATTTTAGATTGAGGAATAGGGTATTGGAATTGCAGCTTGGTAATTGCTATGCAGCCCAGAAGCGATAAATCGCATCTCTATAAGATACCTTAGATGCGGGCGATCGCATCTTTAATCAGATACCCCTACTCGGACATCAGTATAAGCAGCCTCCTCAATTCCCTTTTGCGAACACCTGCTGCGCTGTCAGCTTCAATTCTGGGAAAGTTGGGGACTCAATACCCTCGCCGCCTCTGAACAGTTTGACTTGGTATTCCCCGTCAATTAGTTGGTAAATCGAAAAAGTGGGTTGTTTGGGGTTGCCAATAAACCGTCTGCCGCCCAATCCTAGATAGTCTATAATCCAATATTCTTGAATACCCATTGACTCATATGCCTCAAGCTTTAGGGCATAATCATCACCCCAATTAGTGCTAGTTACCTCGACGATTAGGGGGACTGATGAACCCATTGTGATAATTGATGATTTTTCCCATCGCGGCTCGTTTCCAATGGTTTGTTCGTTAAGTACAATAATATCTGGTTCATATCCCGATTCCTCGCGCATGGGTTTGATGACGCATTCTTTGGGGATGAAGTAGGGTAGGTTTAAGCGTTCTATTTCGAGAAATAACCAGCCGCTGGTAAAACCGGCAACTTTAGAATGTTTACCTGTTGCTTTTGGCATTTCAACAATTTCTCCATTGTGCAGTTCGTAACGGTGTTCGGAATTTTCAGGATACCAGTCAATGAATTCATCGAATGTTACTAATTCTGTTATGGTTTGAATCATGGTGAGTACCTCAAGTTTGCTTGTGATAAGCTGTACGGGGAATTAAGATTTGGGCAAAAACACAGTCTAAAGACCAAGTAGCGATCGCACTTTTTGATGGCGTATCTACTGCTGCTGTTGTTGCGATCGCCAGCCGAGGATAGCAGCTAGGATGATACTGGGGGTAAAGACGGCGATGAGGGCGTTGAGGTCGGTAGAAGGTATGGATAAGCTAGGCCCTGCATATTTGATGGCCAGGGAAAGGGCGGCGGAAAGGGTGAATACTTTGAGGATGGGGCTGATGTTGGTGTTCATGGACGTGGTAGTTGGTTATATAATTAGGGATTGAGACTATTATCGCAAGTTTGTGCTAAGCCCGGAAGTAATAGAAGATTAGGAGAGGGGCAGGATTGAGAGCAAAGTACCAAACCTTTGTTTTTTTGCCAGGACGCCGATTTTAACTAAACTTACAATTAAATTACATCCCGTTAAAACACGATCTATGATCTATACCACACCCAAATTACTTAGCTTTGAGGAGTTTATCGCCCAATATGGGGATAATACACGCTATGAACTAATTGACGGAGAACTCAGAGACATGGAACCTACTGGCCCTCACGAAGCTGTTGCCGGGAGCATTGCGGGTAGAATTTATGTCGAAATCTTTCGGGATAACTTCAACTGGTTGGTGCCAAAAAATTGTCTAATCAAACCATTATATGCTGAAGCTACAGCGCTGCGTCCTGACGTAGTTGTTTTAGATAAATCAGAACTCTGTCAAGAACCCCTTTGGCAAAAAGAACCAGTTATTTGTAACGGTAGTACCATTAAGCTTGTTGCTGAAGTAGTCAGCACTAATTGGCAAGATGATTATGCCAGAAAAGTGGAAGAATACGCTTTCTTGAATATCCCAGAATATTGGATTGTGGACTTTCGTGGCTTAGGTGGTTGGCAATTTATCGGCAACCCAAAGCAACCGACTTTCACGGTCTGCCAGTTGGTTAATGGTGCATACCAGCAGCAACAATATCGCTTGGGAGATACTATTTATTCTTACCTGTTTCCAAATTTACAACTGAGACTCGACGACATTATGCCGACTTGAAAGTCTGGTAAGCTGTCGCGCATTTAAATTGTATATTCGGGGCGTTGCTCAAAGCCCAACCCTACTCCCCACAAAAGTTTGATTGTTTTTTGACATATAATTTAAATGCCGCAACAGCTTATCTACTTATCGATAGCTCGCACTTTTGGAAAAAAAGGTAATCTAAACTTATCACATAAATAACGTTAACAGTATTTAATGCTTTATAAATGTTGTTTTAAACCCAGAACTTGATTGAGGTTTGCATGATGACACAGACACTCTTACAGCCACGAGACCAACGGTTCATTCAGTCCGGGATTAGCTGGGAACAGTTCAAGCTAATTGAACAGGGGTTTTCTGACTCCCCAGGGACGAGGTTGTTTTATTACAAAGGAGAGGTAGAAATATTGGCAGTTTCCCCAGAACACGAATTTTTTAGTCGGACAATTTGTACGCTGCTGGCTATCTACTGCGCCGAAAATGAAATTGAGTTTGCCCCTACGGGAAGCTTTACCCAAGAAAAGGAAGGGGTAGTATCTGCACAAGCTGATGAATCTTATTTTATTGGCCGACGCATAACCCCAAATTATCCCCCAGATTTATGTATCGAAGTTATCTTCACTAGCGGTACTGTCAAAAAATTGCAGCGCTATCGAGTATTGGGAGTTCCTGAAGTCTGGTTCTGGGAGGATGGTGTATTGGCTATGTATCGCTTGGGATCTGAGGGTTACGAAAAAATTTCTTCAAGTGTTGTTTTGCCAGATTTAGATATTAATTTACTGTGTCGCTGCTTGCTGATGGCTTCGAGTGTGGAAGCGATGAGGGAGTTTAGGAGGGGGATTTCTGGTTAGGGCGATCGCACCTATTTTTTTATGCTTAACTTGATTTGAGTATGTTGGGTTCGCCAGCCTAGGAGTGCAGCTAGAATGATATTGGGGGTAAAGACGGCGATGAGGGCGATCGCAGCCGTTGAGGTTATGGATAGAAGGGGGCCGCGGTACTTGATGGCGAGGGAGAGGGCGATCGAGATCGGGAATACTTCCAGGATAAATCCGGTGTTGGTGTTTATAGAATAGGTCTTTGGTGATACAATATGGCAGCAGGTGGGAAAATTGGGGGCGATAGATTTTGCCCCAGACGGCGCGGCTCGGATGCCTTTCTATTTTAGAATAGGAATGTCTCACCAGGTAATTTGGTAATATTAGGCTTGATTGAGAATGGATAACCAAGAATCAGAGTTAATCGAGAAAATTCGTCAACAATTTGACCAAGCTCCTTACCCTAAAATTCCCCTCGACTACTCTCCCAAAACAGACTATCAATCTCTCTATATTCATAATCTGGTAACAGCTTACTATTTAAGAAATCAAAAAGTTATAGATACTGAAGGTAAAATGATTTTAGATGCGGGCTGTGGCAGTGGCTACAAATCTCTGATGTTAGCAGAAGCCAACCCCGGTGCCAAAATTATAGGAGTAGATATATCTGAGGAGTCGGTCAAGTTGGCCAGACAGCGGTTACAATATCACGGTTTCAATAACACTGATTTTTATGCTCTACCCCTTGAGAATTTACCCGATTTAGGTTTAAAGTTTGACTATATCAACTGTGATGATGTCCTTTATTTAGTACCCGATCCTGTGGTCGGTCTTAAGGCACTGCAAGCGGTTTTAAAGCCAGATGGCATCATTCGTGCTAACCTTCATAGTTCTCTCCAACGCGCTTCTTATTATGCCGTTCAAAAAGTATTTAAAATAATGGGTTTATTAGAAGAAAACCCCAGAGAAATGGAAATAGGTATCGCTAAAGAAATTATAGAAGAATTACAAGATAATGTAGCGATCAAGGCAAGAACTTGGAATTTGCCAGTAGAAAAAAATGAACAATGGCTGCTGGCAAACTATCTTATTCAAGGCGATAAAGGCTACACGATTCCAGAAGTTTTTGCAGCTTTAAGGGAAGCGAATTTAGAATTCATCAGCATGGTGAATTGGCGACAATGGGAGTTAGCAGACTTATTCAAAAATCCCGAAAACTTGCCCGCATTTTTGGCGATGAGCTTGCCGGATCTCCCTGTTGATCTCCGACTACACCTATTTGAGTTATTGCACCCGGTCAATCGCTTGATTGACTTTTGGTGTGGTCATCCTAATCAAGCTCAATCTTTTAAAGAGGTTTATGAATGGACGCAATCTGACTGGCAGCAAGTTCGAGTTTATCTGCACCCTCAACTCAGAACACCTGAGTTAAAAAACGATCTAGTGAATGCTATCACTAATCACAAAGTTTTCGAGATAAGCCGCTACGTAAGTCTGCCTACGCTAGTACCAATTACGGTAGATAGTATGATGGCGGCTTGCCTACTACCTTTGTGGGAAAAAGATCGGCCACAGTCGGTCATGTGTCTTGTAGAGCGTTGGCTCAAACTCAGACCCCTAGATCCTATCACTCTTGAGCAAGCTAAGCCAGAAAAAGCTTTTGAGGAAGTTAAAGAACTCCTTAGTAGCCTAGAAGTCTTTCTATACATACTTTTCGAGCGTTCGGTTTGATGCTGCTCAAAAATTTGGTTAGCGAGTGATATGAAAGTTATTGAAAAGGGGTAAGTTACTCTTAGGAGTCAAAAATCAAGCATCTCACGCGATTTGGAGAAATAACAGATGAAAACTGAATTGAAAGCTAAATTTCTACAACACCTCAATCAGAAGCGGGATAAGGGTTTCACCCTAATTGAACTGCTGGTGGTTATCATCATCATCGGCATTTTGTCGGCCATTGCCTTACCCTCCTTCTTGAACCAAGCCAACAAAGCTAAGCAGTCAGAAGCTAAGCAGTATATCGGTTCCATGAACAGGTCTCAACAAGCTGTCTACGCAGAGAATGGTAGATTTGCCACATCTGTTGGCGAGTTGAATCTTGGCATAAAAACGCAGACTCAAAACTATACATACGCGCTCGATCCCATAGCACCTGCTACAAATGCTACAGAGGTGGGAAATGTCGCACAACCCATAGGCGAAGCGCTCAAAGCATACGCAGGAAAAGTAGCTTTAATTCAGCCTCCAGGAGCAACTGAAAGAACAACTGCGGCGGTATTGTGCGAAAGAACAGCGGCCGGTGCAGCAGCTGTCACGGCCTATGCAACGGTTGCCGCTGACAGTGTGGGTTGTACAGGTACCGCATGGACGGAAGTTTCTAAGTAGGCTCGATCTAGTCTTTAAAGCTAGAATTGTTCCTGCAAGCCTCATCAGCAGCTGATGCAACAATGGGTAGTGTTCTGAACGCTACCCACTCTTGTAGCCAAATTATCACTAAATAGTTATTTTGTTTAGGTATGTTCTTTGCAATAATTTTTTTTGAGGCAAGCTCATAACAATAAGGATAAAAAAGGAGACTTACTTATGGTGGTATTTTTAGAAAACACCTCATCTACAGATTTAGCAGCTTTGGAAGAACAAGCACATAAATACTTAACTGAAGGACAGTACACTCTGGCTGCCAACCTATATGAGCAAGCAATTGCTACGGAACCAGATACCAAGTCTCACTACTGGAATTTGGGGCTAATGCTATTATTGCAGGAGCAAGAGCTAGAAGCTCAAGCTAGTTGGCTGTTAGGCATGGCAGAGGGTGAGCCAGAACAAATTGAGCAATGGACCGATCAGCTGATAATGGTTCTGCAAACAGAAGCAGAACGCAGGGAGGCTTTGAAAGAGGACTCGATTGCTTGGGCAATTCGGCACCACATCCGGGAGATTGCTCCCACAAATATTAACAACCTGTTATACTTGCTTGAGCTTTCCGTCAGGCTGGGGAATTTTACGGCTGAGGAACTGACTTCTCTAGGAGTGATTAAACTTCTTAAATCAGAAGAATCTGGAGAAGTAAACTTCGAGGTATTGATGCAGGTGTTAAAAAGCATTTTAGAATACGATCCTTTGCACCCATCATCCTTGGAATTGGCAGAAGCCTGTCTTACTCATGTCTGTGACTCCCAACTATATATTAACCTATATATTAACACTGTAATACCAACGGCTTTTGGACTGGCCACTTTGTGGAAAAACTCCAGGCAAGCAGTACACTTTGCTGAATTGTGTTTACGCTTAGATCCAAACAATCTAGATATTATCTGTCTTTTAAGTGTTTTTTACCAGAATGCAGGTCAATATAATGAAGGGATAAAGACCGCTAAAATTTTATATTCATTAGCGAAATCTTTGCCAGTTAAAATCTATGCGACGCATCTAGTCCTTCGGGGGTTAATGAGCGCCGGTGGGTATTGGGAAGAAGCTGTCTCATTCGTTAATCGCCTGCAATTTCTCCAAGAGTCCTTGATAGCTGAACAGCCAATTTCATTGGACTTAATTACAGCTCATAACCTATTTCTTACCCCCTTCTTTTTCCCTTACTTTCGAGATGAACCCAAACATTACAGAAAAATCAGTAACCAATTAGCTCAAATATGCCAAGTCAATATTCAAAACTCTGCTAAAAAGCAGATAGAACTATACAGGCAGCGCCAGTTTACTCATCGCAAAAATATTAGTAGTTTAACCAAACCTTTGAAGATCGGTTATTTATCTCATTGCCTCGCGACCCACGCGGTGGGGTCGCTAGCTCGATGGCTAATCAAGTACCACGATCGCGAGCGTTTTCAACTGCATGCCTATTTAATTAATTATAGGAATATGCAGGACCCGCTACAAGAATGGTACGTAAATCAAGTGTCTAAAGCATATAGGTGCGGGATTGTAGGTACTGAAATCGCTGAGCAAATTTCTCAAGATGAGATTGATATTCTAATTGATCTTGACAGCCTCACCTCAGATGTTAGCTATGAAGTGATAGCGCTTAAACCTGCACCTGTGCAAATAACATGGCTAGGATGGGACGCATCAGGGCTACCTACAATTGATTATTTTATTGCCGATCCTTATGTTTTACCAGAATCAGCTCAGGATTATTATTCGGAAAAGATATGGCGTTTACCTCAAACTTACATAGCAGTAGATGGTTTTGAAGTGGGGGTACCAACACTTCGACGCGAGCAGTTAGATATTCCTACTGATGCGGTCATATACCTTAGTGCTCAGAGAGGTTACAAACGGCATCCTGATACAGCACGGCTCCAGATGAAAATTATCAGTGAAGTCCCTAATAGTTATTTCATAATAAAAGGAGCCGCTGAGGAAGATTCAATTAAAAAACTCTTTAATGAATTAGCACAAGAAGAGGGTATAGATTTTAATCGATTACGATTTTTGCCAGAGGTAGTCTTGTCAGAAGTTCACCGAGCCAACCTTAGTATCGCTGATGTAGTTTTGGATACCTATCCCTATAATGGGGCTACAACCACTCTAGAAACTTTGTGGATGGGTGTTCCTTTAGTGACAAAAGTTGGAGAGCAGTTTGCAGCTCGCAACAGCTACACAATGATGATGAATGCTGGGATTAACGAAGGCATTGCTTGGACTGATGAAGAGTATATAGAATGGGGAATTCGTTTAGGGAAAGATGCGGCTCTGCGGCAGCATATATCCTGGAAACTGCGGCAGTCACGACAAACGGCTCCACTGTGGAATGGCAAGCAATTTACGCGAGAGATGGAGAAAGCATACGAGCAGATGTGGCGAAATTACGTAGAAGCTGGCAATTAAATGCTGCCCTAGGGATAACAGAGGAAAAAATTAGTATGACGAATAATCACATTCCTAGAAGTTCAATGTTGGGGTCATTATTGAATGCAAAGCAGTTGGGTTTTGAACCGGAAACGGTTATTGACGTAGGTGCTGGATTAGGCACATTTGAGATTTATTATGCTTTTCCCAAATCAAGATATCTCCTGATCGAACCCATAGCCGAGAACGAACCATATCTCAAAAAAATCTGTCAACATCTTGAAAGAGCAGACTATATAATTGCTGCTGCTTCCACAGAGGCAGGACTTGTGCCTCTTCAAGTGAATGTGAGCAACTTTATCCACTCTTACATCTCAGAGGATGGTGAGGCTAGCTCCGAAAATTTTGAGCTAAGGACTATCCCGGCCGTTACTCTGGATGAAATTTGTCAAACTCGCCAGTTAGAAGGGCCGTATTTAATCAAAGTTGATGTAGATGGTAGAGAACTAGATGTCCTAGCAGGTGCAACTCAAACTCTTCAAAATACAGAGTTGGTAATTGTAGAAGTTAATTTATATGTAACAGCTAGATTTGATAAGATGGCCAGTGTTATAAACTTTATGAAAGAGCAAGGTTTTGTAGCCTATGATCTGGTCAATCTTGCTTGTCGTTATTCAGACTTAGCTTTATTTCAGGTTGATATGGTTTTTGTCAAAGAATCAGGTCAGTTTACAAAAGAATCCCGTTATGTGGCAGGAAAGGAGCAGGAAGAAAGACTGAGGGCGCATTTGAAAGCGTATCGAGAAACCTTAATCACACAGATCGAAAATTTGACGCCTTTTGAAGTTTTACAAAAAACAGGATTGACTCAAGCAGAAACTATCCAGAATCAAGCTTATCAAAACTTACTTCAAGGAGATTACAGCCGAGCTGCCCATCTCTACGAACAGGCTATTGAAGCTGAACCAGATAATAGGTTTCACTATTGGTATTTGGGGTTGGGGTTGCTATTAGACGGACAAGAGATAGAAGCTCAGGCGACATGGCTGATGGGGATGAGGGGAGGAGATAGCGAACAAGTCGATCTCTGGACAAAGGATTTAATGCAAGTCCTGCAAACAGAAGCGGAGCGACGGGGAAAATTCGGAGACTATGGAATTACTTGGACAATCCGCCATCATCTACGGGAAATCAATCCGACAGACATTAATAATCTATTGCATTTGATTAACCTGTCTATTCTTATGGGGAGCTATACAGAAGCTGATCTCGATTCTTTGGGCGTAATCAAGCTTCTGAAGTCGGATCAATCCTCTGAGGTAGATTCTGGCTTATTGTTGCTAGTTGTGAAAAATGTTTTAGAATACAATCTTTTGCACCCACTTTCTAGAGAATTATATGAGCAAGCGGGGACCAGGCTTTTTGGAGCTAGCCCACCGCAGGATACCCTTAAGAAGGAGAACTGATTTCATTACGGGAGTTGCTGATAATTAAGCTGTCTAACTCACGAGTGGGAATGTGTTGGGCTTGTACTCTGGCGATCGCCTCTTTATTTTCAGCAGACTGCAACACAATTCTACCATGCAGGCGAGGTTTCACAGTTTCCCACTGAATTTCGCTCAACTGTCCAATCACTGAAATTTCCGGCCCGTCGGAGACATCTAAGTCCTCTTCCATTAACAGGTTCATCACCACACTAGATAAAGCAAGATTAGCATCTTCATCAGAAATTTGGCTACTGTCTACCAGCAAAGTCATCTTATCTTTGTCTGGGTGAGTTGCTATCGATCTTATTACCTGGATTAAATCCTCATTTAAAGACTGTTCCGGCTGATTCCAGTCTGGAAATACGATTAAATTGATTTCTCTTAAGTTCAGGTTTTGGTAGAGATCATTTCTGCGATCTTTAGACAGATAGTTAACCCGAAAAAAGCTTAAATCAGGTAACATTCCCCATACCAGCATCGCCGCTTGAGCCACATTAGATATTCCCGCTTGCTCTCCATTAATCGCCCAGGTACCTATTGAGCCATTTCCGTCCGACATGGGACCTTGATATGCTTGGGGCTGATGCGTCTGTCTTTCAGGAATTTTAAACTCCGAAGGAGGAATTTTATGTTTTTTAGCCAATTCTTCAATTTCTTGCAAACGAGTGTCGTACTCGCCAATATCCATATTGATACTTGAAGCACCAGCCCTTACGACAGTTAAAATATCAAAGTTAATTTCTTCATCCTCCGGAAAAAATAACTCTTTGGTGCTAACTTGCACGTCAGCAATGCACATAAATGGGTTGATTGATGGTACTAAACTCTCGTGCAGCAGTTTCTTGGTATCTTTCTTGGCATCGTTTAAAAAATCTTTAAATGGTTTCCCATCCAAGCTGGGGTAGCACGATGAAGTTCCCGTACTATGTCCAGAATTGCCAGCCACTGAAAGAGGGCGAAAAGAATATAAGTAATTTTCTAAAAAATAGGCATTAATCACACCCGAATACACATCGGGAATAGATGACATGAAATATTTACCATGAACAGATTTAATTTTTTCTATTAAGGCTCTAGGAATAAAAGCATTGTAGAGCATTGGGAGTGCACCATAAGAAACTTCAAAATTATAGAACTGCTTTAATTTTTGTCTTGCTTGAAAATTTACAGCTACCTGCTCCTGCAACTGAACGTACAATTTATTCTTATGCCAAGGGACGATCGCACTCTGCCACCAATATACAGTGCCCCGAGACCAAGCCACTGTCTGCACGTCATATTCCTGGAGAAGATTTAAACAAATTTCGAGGCAATCTGGCATTAAAGCATCATCATCTCCGAGAACAGTAATGTATTCTCCTGTAGCATGAGATAACCCCAATTCCCAATTGTCAGACATGGAGAGTCTTTCAGGTGCGCGATAATAATTGATTCGCCGATCGTTAAATGAAGCTACAACTTCGGCAGTTTCTGCACTACTAAAATTGTCCATAACCACCAGTTCAAACTCCTTATGAGTTTGATTAAGTACACTCTGAATCGAATGTTTTAATGTATCATGTCTCTGGCGTGTAGGGATGATAATAGAAAATAAATTGTTTGATGACATTATTGATACCTTGGATAGATAATAAAATTGAGATTTCGCCAATTCTTGATTAACCGATCGCCCCTCACCCTACTTCCCCTTAGCCTGCGCCAAAAGCGCCTTATAATCAGCTCTGTCGGGATTTAGCTTCACTAACTTCTCCAAAGGCTCGATCGCCCCCACCTGATTATTCATCTGCAACCGCACATTTGCCAACCCCTCCAGAGCCGTCTGATTCTGCGGTTCCCGCTGCAAAACCGTCTCATATCCCCGTTCCTGCGCCGCCAGCAAAGATTCCTGAGAAACTGCCGCTGTCGCCGGTTTTTGTTGATGCTGGCTGCTCAAACCGCTGCCGAACAGGCTCACCATACCAAAAATTGCCGAACCACCAAAACCAACCATTGATACTAACGCAAAAATCTGCTTAATTCGATCGCTCCGATGAACCCGACTATCACTAGATTTTTTCTGTGTACTTTCCATTGCTAACTCTTGACGTCGCTGTTTTCCAGGCACTCGCAAAGCACCTAATCTCTAGAATGCCCAAGTTCGATCGCAAAACGATCGCCCTTCGCAATTTAAAATTTGAAACCAATTATAGCTCCCACACAAAATCTAAGATTTGTCAAGGACATTTAGGTAACAATAACACGCGGGCGAGATCGATGAAGCGCGATCGCACCCTTACTTTTTAGCCGTTACTCTCAGGCAATTTGCCAAACCGAGCTCGGTAACGCGCTAGCAAAGATTCGAGTTCAGGATCACGCTGACGTTCCGCTTCTAGTGCTGAGGCTAAGTCATCAGGAAGCCGATCTAATTTTTCTTCTAATGTTGTTGCAGTCATGTCGATCGCTCCTTAATGGTGGTTATTTTTAATCTAAAACGCCCTGGCTGACTCGATTGTGCAATCAAAATGGGATTGGATTAATGGCCGAAAGGTCGATCGACCTCCCACAGCTTCAAATGCCATCTGGATCGATACCCTGACTTCTCAAGTATGCCATTAGTCGATCGGCCCTCTGGCGTTCCTCTTTGGCCCTCTGGCGTTCCTCTTCGGCCCTCTGGCGTTCCTCTTCGGCCCTCTGGCGTTCCTCTTCGGCCCTCTGGCGTTCCTCTTCCACCCGTTCCGCACCCCACAGCAGCAAATTGCCATTCTCATCCCACCAGCGCAACCAATAACCCGTTCTCTGAGATTTTTCACCTTCCCAAACCCCTAGAAATAAACCCATTGATTCTATCCAGAATCGCTGATTAGCATCCGGTTCTTGCAGTTCGTATTCTCCAGAATTCGAGAGTTTGTATACTTCCAATACTCCCGATTTCGGTTCAAAAATTACATAAATCGGTACTTGCAAAATTCGCTCATAAAATCGCCATTTTCCGTAAGGATATGTCGGTTTATTTGAATATTCACTACCGTCAGTATCCGATAAAAATTCCATCACTACGGCAGGTACTTCTCCCTCAGCATTGCGCGTATAACTGCGGCGAACTTCTCCTGGTTCTGCTGGCAATACCGAGGGAACGTACACCCAATCAGGGGCTTTTACTACTGTTTTGTCGTTAACTTTGGCACAGAGTCCAAAATTGGAAGCTATTAGCATTGAAGCTAGGATAAATCCTGCGAGATCCAATGCTTCTCGCAAGGCGGCGGCTAAAAGTGGTTGGTCGATGTTTTCCACGGGATCGTCGGGTAATTTAAAGTCATCTGGCAATTTTTCCCAAGTTATAGTATACTGGTTTTTGGTTGCGTCCGCTTTCGATAAAGTTTGCGTCATGGGTTTTCCTTGTTTCGATAGAAAGAGTTTTTTGTTAATAGGATTTGGACAATAACTTTAAGGCAGGGTGCGAAAGGCGCACCTTATTAACTAGCTGTAATCGAAGTGCGTATTGCCCACCTTATTCACTAGAGGAAGTCGCGAATCTTGCAATGGCGGTTATTCAATGATACCCTGTTTTAAGGGTTATGTTCGGGAGCCACTGGTTCTGCTGACCTGGCAGTTTGAGAAGGTATAACAGGCAATTTTTGCTGTTTGTGCAAGCTGGGAAATCCAGGCTCTACTGATTGATTTCGGGCAGGTGTAATCGCTTTTACTTTCTCAGAAAGGGGAGCTAATGTTTGAGTCACTTTAACTTGCTGTCGCAGTTGTTCTGTCGAACCCAACAAGCCTCCTAATCCGTTGAACAACCTGCGAATGTTGTTGCGGAAAGCCGGATCTCCTGTCAAATCATCCACGTCGGAAGTAATTTTCTGCACGTTCTGAAATGTAGCTCGTGCAGAATCTAGAGTTTGCTGCAATAATAGCAAAGTGGCGGGATTGTTTACCTGGCTGGATAAATCTCGCAAACTACCAGAAGCTTGGGCAGCATTCGCTGATAAAACTTCTAAATTGTTCAGCAATTGTCCTTGGTTGATTCGATTAATTGTCGGACTCAAACTGCTGACAGCTACCCGCAGTTCCTGGCTGCTTTGATTGATGTTATTCAGAGTTGAGACTAAACTGCCGCGGTTGGTTGCTACTAAAGAATTGACTTGGTTGGCTGTCAATGTAATTTGATTGGCTGCTTGAGTTACTGAATTAGCAGAATTTATCGCAGCGGCAGATACGGCTTTTGTGGAAGTGTCCGCCGTAGCTGCTACTTTAGAAACATCAGCGGCGGCGGCTGATATTTCCCCTTTTAGCGATTGATTTAAACTGCTGGCTTCTCCCTTTAATGATTGATTTAAACTGCTGGCTTCTTCCTTTAATGATTGATTCAAACTGGCTATTTCGGTTTTAACCGATTGATTCAATGTCCCAATGTCTCCCCTGACAGATTGATTTAAATTTTTGATTTCGGTTTGGGCAGTTTGAGTTAAATTCGATAAATCTTGAGTGAGTTTAGCTGCACCTTTAGCTGTGTTAGCTGTATTTTGTGCCAGGGATTTAATATTGTTGAACAGCGCAGGGTCAGTGTAGAAATTAGCTAGGCGGACTGTGGATTTAATTAGTTCGTCGATAGTGACTCCAGCTTGACCTTTTAAGCGCGAATTTTGGCAGATAATCTCAGGGGGACAGTCGGCACTAACGGGATTGGCGGTAAGTAAGGATTCTGGCAACATCGAGTTGGGGGTAATGTCGATCGACGATTCGCCAATTAAACCCGATTTATTCGCTTCGATCGTAACATCCCGGGGAATCACTAAAGTACCGGGGGCAATCTCCAGCGTCACGTCTACGCCGTTGGAACCAGGTTGGAGGGCGGTAATTTTACCGACTGCAACCCCACGATACCTGATGGGCGTACCTATTTGCATTCCTTGGGCGCTGGCAAATTCTACGGCGAATTTATAGCTGCGGTTCCCTAGCTGCACGCCCCGCAGCCAGAGCACTAAGCCGCCAAATAAACCGATTCCTACTAAAATTAAGAACCCGACAGAACCTTCTCTTACAGTTCGCGATCGCATATTACCTCTTCAGTCATTAGTCATTAGTCATTAGTCATTAGCCATTAGTCATTAGTCATTAGTCATTAGTCATTAGTCATTAGTCATTAGTCATTAGTTGTTAGTTGTTAGTTGTTAGTTGTTAGTTATTGCTCGTGATTTTTAGGGGATGATCCGATAGATTGTAGGTAGGAGTTTAATTGAGGAGCTAAGTCATTAATGATTGCTGTGAATATATTGACTTGTTCAACAGTTAAAAGGTTTCGAGTGTAAGCTCGTCTCAACCAGTGTTGAGTTTCATATAAAGAACCTCTAGCTATCTTGACAAAACGTTTATTGTCTTGATAGCTGCCGCGTCCGACTCCTTCTGCTATGTTAGCACCGACGCTATCGGCTGAACGGACAATTTGTTGGCCGATCGTATTTTTGGCAAATGGCTCCCAAGTGTTAACAGCTTTCCAAATTTCATCAGCTAGTCGTTCTGATAATTTATAAACCCGCAATTCCTGAAAACTTTTTGTAGCCATATTACCCTCGACTTTAATAACTAATGACTGCTGACTAATGACTGCTGACTAATGACTAATGACTAATAACTAATGACTAATGACTATCCAAGCGCTTGAATTGGCCCAGTAACACTGCCGCTAAAAAATTGTCGGATCAGTAAATTATCTGTCGATGCAATGTCATTGACGGTTCCCTCCCACTGCACTTTGCCTTGATAGAGAAACACGATGCGATCGGCAGTGCGGCGGATGGTACTGTCTTGGTGAGTGACGATCGCATAAGTGCTGCAAACACCTTGGGCCGCCTGCAACTCGCGGATTAAATCTTCAATTACCGTCGAAGCGATCGGATCTAAACCCGCCGTCGGTTCGTCGTACAGCAAAACCTCTGGATTATCCCTGTCATTATCAGGATTCGCCATGATAGCGCGGGCAAAACTTACCCGCTTCCTCATTCCCCCAGACAACTGCGCCGGATAGCGTTCGCCAATTCGCGGCAAACCCACCATCTCCAACTTTTCCTGCACCAATTCCCGAATGCGGCGGCGCGGCAGCTTAGAATGCTGGTAAAGTAAAAAACCGACATTCTCCTCCACCGTCAGCGAATCAAACAAAGCCGCTTGCTGAAACACCATCCCAATTCCGATCGGATCTGCCACGTCGTCCACCCATCCGACCCTGCGCTGTCCCTGAACAAAAACCTCACCGGCATCCGGGGCCAACAAACCCGCAATTATCCGCAGAATCGTAGATTTCCCCGTCCCGGAAGGGCCAATAATTGCCAGGGCTTCTCCCCGATAAATCCTCAGATCGACTCGATCGAGGATCGGGTTCTGGCCGAAGGACTTACTTACCCCCTTGAGTTCGATTAGCGGCTCAGCCATAAGATGTTATCAATAAGTTGTCAGTCCTCAGTCATCAGTCTAGCTAATGACTCATGACTCATGACTAATAACTAATGACTTAAATTGACTGCCAGAATCAAAACTCTCTTGTATTGTAAATTTGTCAGCTTGAGCTGTTCCAATACCCTTAAGACTAATTAACCATGTCAATTAGTTCACTTCCTAAAGCCCTCCGCGTCTTGGCTAAAGCCAAGCAGGTTTTTGCCCAATCCAGACATCCTTACGCCCCTTCTTTGCGGAACGGGCGAGTTCACCAGTGGTTTAAGTGGTTAGCCCCCGGACTTTTAGTGAAACGGTGGCTGCTGATCAGTGCCAGCGGCGTGGTACTTGCCACTTTGGGTTTAGCAATTTGGACTGGGATGACTCCCATTTTCTTCTTATTGCAATTGTTGAGAAATTTTTTGGCGTGGATTGCGGATGTTATTCCCAATTACGTGTCGGGCCCGATCATCATTGCTGGCGGGATTTTGTTAATTCTGTGGGGGCAAACTCGCAGTTTGAACTCTATTACTCAAGTGCTGATGCCCGAAGGGAATGAGGAATTGGTCGATCGACTCCTCAACCACCGCCGCTTGCACCGCGGCCCGAAAATTGTGGCAATTGGGGGCGGTACGGGTCTTTCTAATTTGCTCAGGGGATTGAAGGATTACAGCGCCAAAATCACTGCTATTGTCACGGTGGCGGATGATGGCGGGTCTTCCGGGCGACTGCGCCGGGAAATTGGGGTATTGCCGCCCGGAGACATTCGCAATTGTTTGGCGGCTTTGGCAGATGAGGAAAAGTTATTGACTGAGTTATTTCAATATCGCTTTCAGGCCGGTGACGGTTTGATGGGTCACAGTTTTGGGAATTTGTTTTTGACGGCGATGAGCGATATTGCTGGAGATTTGGAACAGGCGATCGCCGCGAGTTCTAAAGTTTTAGCAGTGAGGGGAGAGGTGCTGCCGGCTACTCTGAGCGACGTTTCTTTGTGGGCAGAACTGGCTGACGGCCGGAGGATTGAGGGGGAGTCCAGCATTACAAAAGCTAACGGAAAAATCCTCAGAATAGGCTGCACTCCTGCTAATCCTCCGGCGTTACCGAAGGTAGCCCAAGCACTTCGGGAAGCGGATTTTATCATTATTGGGCCGGGGAGTCTTTATACGAGTGTTATTCCGAATTTGTTGGTGCCGGAAATTGCTGATGCGATCGCCAACAGCGAAGTTCCGCGCATTTATGTTTGCAATATTATGACTCAGCCAGGAGAAACAGATGGCTATACAGTTGCGGATCACATTCGGGCGATCGACCGCGCTTGCGGCCGGCCGCTGTTCGATGCTGTAGTCGTTCAAGGAAAAGTCCCTTCTGCAAAAGCTTTGATCCGCTATTCTCAGGAGAATTCTTATCCGGTTGTGCTCGATCGAGAAGCTGTAACGCAATTGGGGCGGCGAATTGTCATCGCAAATGTGATGGATGAAGATAAAAATACGGGTTTAATTCGCCACAATTCTCAAAGGTTGGCGGGGATGTTGCTGCGTTGGTACGGCCGCGCCCAGAACATTTAAGCTGTTGACTGCTGACAGTTGACAGTTGACAGTTGACAGTTGACAGTTGACAGTTAACCGTTAACCGTTAACTACTGACTACTGACTACTGACTACTGACTACTGACTACTGACTACTGACTGAAATGAAAACTTTGCTTCCAGATTCTGAGGCTACGCGCAACTTTGGTGTTGCGTTAGGTCGATCGCTCCCCCCAGGCACTGTAATCTTATTACAAGGAGATTTAGGTGCTGGCAAAACTACCTTGGTTCAAGGTATCGCTGAAGGTTTAGGAATCTCAGACTCGATCGAAAGTCCTACTTTCACCCTGATTAACGAGTATTTTGCAGGGCGAGTTCCGCTGTACCATCTAGATTTGTATCGATTGGAACCCCAAGAAGCCGAGGCTTTGCACTTAGAAAGTTATTGGGACGGATTAGAAAGGGATTTGGGAATTGTGGCGATCGAATGGGGGGAAAGATTGCAGTACAAACCAGAGAATTATTTGCAAATTTCTTTAAGTTATCTAGATAACGGGCGGCAAATTGAATTGATTAGTAATGACCCATTATTAGATTGGCCATTACAGGGTTAAGAAAGGGCGATTCCCTTCGGGATAGCTTCGGTCGCGCGTACTTACTGCGGACGGTTGACACGAATCAATTTGCCTCTCAAAGTTTCTTCACCAGCAATAGCATCATTGATGCGTGTTGCCAACCTTTCTAGATTTTTATCGTCTGTACACACGATAATACCAGCATGGTTGGGTTGTTGAGTGTGCAAGCGAATGAAATGCCGACGATTTTGCGTCATAACCGCCCGATCGTTATTCACAGCAAAGGCTAATACTTCGGGATCGTCATCTCCAGCATTTCCTGCCTCTTGAATAGTCAGGGCATCGTGACCCAAATTTCGCAGCAATGCCACAACAGGAAACGGGAACTGTTCATCTGCATAGAGACGTGCCATAAATTATACTTCCTGCATCATTGCTGCTGCTTCTTCTCGGAGTGCTGTTTCAATTTCTTCTGAGTTAGCCTCAGCATAAGTCCACACATTTACTAAGTTTGCAGCATTTAAATAGGGGTAAAATTGTAGAATTTCGGCATCGGTTGAACCTTGACGGCGCAAACTCACGAACAGCCAAACGGGAAGTCTAGTTTTGGCGATACAAGCATCGCCCCCACACAGGTTCGGAGTTTTGGTAATTCCCGGCCAGCTATTGTTTAAACTTTGAGTTACGAGCCGTAGGACTTCAGCTTTATCAGTGGGAGTTAAGGCCAGGAGTTGTGTTTCTAGTTCTTTGAGGAGCATGGTTAATATCGCCTTTGCAATAGGAGAATATACAGTTATTTTAGCAAAATTTTTTTGAGTTAGGCTCAAAAATTGTCGCAATTCCAAAGATGGGGCAAGTCGGTATTGCAGACAGAACATACAAATTCAGCATGACTCAGGCTTCCTCATTCTTGCAGATTGCTTCTTCGATTTCCTCCAGATGTGCATCAGCATAAGTCCAAACATTGACTAGATCGGCCGCGCCCAGATGGGGATAAAATTGTAGAAGTTCAGCATCGCTTGAACCTTCATGGCGAAAACTTTCAAGCAGCCAAACTGGGATGCGAGTTTTGGCAATGCAAGCATCGCCGCCACACACGTCGGGAGTTTTGGTAATTCCTGGCCAGCTATTGTTTAAACTTTGGGTTAAAAGCCGGATGGCTTCGGCTTTTTCGTTGGGAGTTAAGGCCAGGAGTTGTGTTTCTAGTTCTTGGAGAAGCATGGGTAATATCGCCTTTGCGATGCAGGAATACCCAATTATAACAATTGAGTTAAAGTCATGCTTACTCAGCGTCAAATGTCAAGGCTTCTCCCCTCACATTTGTATCCAATTTACCATTCTCAAAAACAACTTTTCCTCCCACAACAGTCACAACTGGCCATCCAGTCAAATTCCATCCTTCAAAGGAACTCCAGCCGCACTTGCTCGCCATCTCTGCGCCGACCACCGGGCGGTATTTCTCCAAATCAACTAAGACTAAATCTGCATCAAAACCCGGAGCGATCGCCCCTTTGTTTGGAATCTTATAAGCCTTAGCAACTGCCGCCGACATCCAATGAGAAACTTGCGCCACTGTACATCTTCCTTCTACTGCTTGCGTCAGCATCAAAGGCAAAGAAGTTTCGACTCCCGGCATTCCAGACGGCGTATTCGGATAATCTTGAGCTTTTTCTGCTAATGTATGCGGCGCGTGGTCGGTGGCGATAAAATCAATTACGCCGTCGAGTAAAGCTTGCCAAAGTATTTCGTTATCGCGGGGCTCGCGCAAAGGCGGATTCATCAGAGCTAAACTGCCAATTTTTTGATAGGCGCTGGTATTTAACAACAAATGCTGCGGCGTAACTTCTGCTGTTACCCAACTCGGTTTTTCGTGGCGCAAAAACTCAGCTTCATCCCCCGTTGAAAGGTGCAGAATGTGCAGTCGCCTCTGATATTTATTAGAAAGTTTTACTGCTAGTTGAGTGGCCAATAAAGCTGCTTGATTGTCTTGAATTTGCGAGTGCACGGCAACATCGGAAATCCCGGCAAATTCCTGACGCCTCTGGTTGATTCTAGCTTGGTCTTCTGCGTGCACGGCAATTAGTCGATCGCCTGCAGCAAAAATCGCCTCTAAAGTTGCTTCTCCATCGACCAACAACTGCCCGTGCATCGAACCCATAAACACCTTAATTCCCGGAGTCGGATTCGCGTTCAACAAATCCGGCAAATTCTCAGGCGTTGCACCAATAAAAAAGCCGTAATTCACCAAACACTTCTCGGCAGCGCGACTTAGTTTATCATCTAAGGCAGCTTGGGTTGTGGTCAGCGGTCGCGTATTCGGCATTTCCAAAAACGAGGTCACGCCGCCTTTAGCGCAAGCAGAGCTAGCGGTAAATAAGTCTTCCTTGTGTTCTAAACCCGGTTCGCGGAAGTGTACCTGGGGATCAATTACTCCGGGTAACAGAGTTAAGCCGATCCCATCTATTTCTCGATCGCCAGATTCGACAATTTCAGCAGCAACCTTGACAATTTTGCGATCGCAGATTTGCACATCTCCTACCAAAAACTCACCATTGGGCAAAAGAATGCGAGCGCGACGGATTAACAAACTTGATTGGGGAGTCATAAGATATCCTTAATTCAGTAAACAGCGTGCTAGCATGGAAGCATTATTAAGTTTATAATTCGTATCCAGCTCAGTCACTACAATACCCTATGACTCGTCTAGACAAGTCAGCCGACGAAAAACCTCCGCAAGACACCGAAAATCCTTGGATTGAAGGAATTAAGACGATCGGCTTAGCAGCATTTTTGGCCTTTGGTATCCGCACCCTGGTTGCCGAAGCACGCTACATTCCCACCGGCTCGATGCTCCCAACCTTACAAATTAACGATCGATTAATTATAGATAAGGTAAGCTATCGATTCCAAGAGCCCCAGCGAGGAGATATTATCGTATTTATGCCTCCTGACCAGGCTAGTTTGTGCACGGGACAGCCGCCACCGATCAAAGATGCCTATATCAAGCGAGTGATCGGACTACCGGGGGACAGTGTGGAAGTCAGAGATGGAAAAGTTTTTATTAACAAGCAGCCGCTACAGGAAAAATATATTGAAGAAATTCCGCAGTATCCCTACGGGCCTGTAGTTGTAGCTCCAAATTCTTACTTGGTGCTCGGCGACAACCGCAACGCAAGCTGTGACAGCCATTACTGGGGCTTTGTACCCAAGCAAAATATTATCGGTAGGGCGATTGTGCGTTTTTGGCCGCTCAACCGCACAGGTTCGATCGATCCCACGCCCATTTATCCCGCTAAAAATTAGCTCTAATGGAACCAAGAAGGCCAATTCAATAATAGCAATGATTTGAGTGATTAAGAACATCCTAATCGTCTGATCGTTTGCTATACAAAACGCGAGGGATATTAGATCCCCGACTTCTTCAAGAAGCCGGGGATCTAAGCTGACTGGCTGGATCAAATCTCAAATCTCAAATCTCAAACCTCAAATCGCCTGACGTTTCGCGATCGAGAACTTTCACAACTTTGTTATACATATCCTCAGCTTCTTGCGGCGAATTGCCGATACTCGTCACTCCTAATTTGCCAAACTCCGACAAACAACCCATTAAATGAAACACACTCCCCGTCTCTGTACCGCTGTCAAAATGCAGTTGATTGTCAGCAATAATATCCATCAAATCGTTCGGTAATAATCCCCTATAACGCTCTTTTTTCAAATTGTCCGAAGCGACATAATATTTCGGACGGCCCTGCAGGCTGTAAAATAATCCGGTAGTACGATCGTACCGGCCATTTGTTAAGAGCTTCAGCGCCATAAACGGATGAGTTGTGCCTCCTTTCCGCAAGTTAATTTCTATTGCTTGCATATCCCAGTTGCCGTCTGATTGCCGCACCGCGAGAAAATCTACTCCAAATCTCTCTAAAGCACCTTTTTCGGCTAAATTTTTCCCTACTTTCCATCCCAACTCCTGCAACGCTATTCGATAAGATTCGTCCGCCGGAAATTGGCAACCCAAGAAAATTTGACCGTCTGGGCCTCCTAAAATTTGGTCATGGGTTGAGAGAATTTCTACTTCGCCACTGGGGACAATTCTGCCTTGAACGCTGGGCGAGAACTTTTCTTCTCCTTCGATAAATGCTTCGGCAATTGCCCCTAATTCGGGAATGCGGCTGCTAAAATTTTCCCAGGTTTCGCCCGTTGCTTGAAAGCGCAAATTATGGAAGTGCTCGCCAATTGCCTTCGCTCTTTCTGTAGGCGCTTTACCTGCGAGGGACTTCAGATCTAAAATTGCATTTCCTTCCCCCGAAAAACCTTCATTTAACTTAATTACTATCCGCTGCAAATGCGGCTGCCGCGCCCACAACTCGGCCGCAGCTTCCGCTAAATCTTCCGCATTCCAAACCAACTCGGAACCGTCAGGATAAGGCACGCCACATTCTTTAAAAATTTGCCTGCTACCGCTTTTGGTTCCCCAGTATAACAGATCGGGATCGCTAGCCCACAAAGGAATCCCCAATTGAACAGATAACTCGCGTTCCAAGGGCGTCGAGTTATAACAAACCATATAGGATTTTGTCGGCCGCGCTGCTTGACGAATGCGCTCCATTAAGCGGGGACGATCTAAAATTTTCTGTGTGAGGGATTTGGCAGAAGCATCGTAAGCACTGAATAGCACAAGCCGATCGCGCGCATGAGAAAATGGTATTCCCGGCAGCAATTGCAGGTAATAATCCACAATCATTGGGTGCAAGGGCTCCGAGGTAATGTAAATTAAGCGCGTGCGGGGATTTCGCAGGCGAATCAATGAAAATAAATGCCGCTCTTCGTAATGGTAAGCACCCTCAACTTTCTGCATTTCTTGCTGATCTAAGCTGAGAGAAGGAATGATAATAATGTCACAATCTCCGCCGTC
Organism: Microcoleus sp. AT3-D2; assembly: GCF_036705715.1. NCBI lineage: Bacteria > Bacillati > Cyanobacteriota > Cyanophyceae > Oscillatoriales > Microcoleaceae > Microcoleus > Microcoleus sp. AT3-D2. The sequence continues at coordinate 55,121 of NZ_JAUBVE010000009.1, forward strand.
GAATTCTTCGATTGCTCGCCAACGTTCGCGTAATTCTGTCTGAAGATTGCGAAACTTCTGCGCGGATTCGGAAGATGAATTATTTAACTCTTGCATTGCGTTTTATCCTAAGTATTCAAATAATTATTGCTGATGATGTCGGGTGTGTCAGCCCCAATACTTGAGATAACTCACACAGTTTTTTTTCTGACGCACCTTACCGGGAATAGGGACAAAAATACCCAAATAGTGATTTAAGGTGCGTCAGTCGAAATATTTGAGGCAATTCAAACAGTTTTTTCTGCCCCCGCCCAAAAACCGATACCATGCCACGTACTCCTATCGTGAATATCCAAAAATTTTAGACCAAAGTTTAATCTCCCAGATTCATCTGTGGAATAAATCTAAAATCTAAAATCCACTGACGCACCCTACCGCGCACGAGCTTCCATTTCTGTCAATCTGCTCTAAGAAGCTCGCCGCGCTCGAAACAGTCTGGCATATTCCAATATCGGCTCTAAGCGACGTTGATTTTGCTTGAGTGCCGATCGCAATTTTTCCGAAGGACGGAACACCAGGGGAGCCGAATATTTGTTCAGCATCTCCATATCTGGCGACTCGCTCATCAGCATCAGCCGCACGTCTTTGTCGAGCAAATAACTCAGAGAAAGCAAATCTCCCATGTTAGTAAAATCGTTGCCGCGATCGCTAATTACAATTGTATCTTTAATCGACCGATTAGCTATCGCCTCTTTGTTAATAATTTTCGCAACTTCAGCATTAAAATAGCTCAAGTCTTTGCTCCACCAAGTATCAGAAAAAGCGCTGACGGTACAGGATGCTATACTTGCTGTAAATACCAAGGCTAAAATGACTTGCCAAAACCGCTGCTGAGTTTTCACGTTACTTGCGAGCAAGTAACCAACTGCTAGCTGCACTCCCGGAAAGCAGGAAATCAGATAACGGCTGACGGCGGAACGTTTGCCGCCTAGGATTAGATCCGGTAACGCCAGGATCAAAAAAGGTACAAAAATTGATGTTACAATAAACAGCCAAGTTGAACTGCTAGTCCGGCGGCAGATTTTGTAAAGGGCGGCCGCCATTAACAGCAAAAATGGCAATCTCAGCAGATAAGTCCAAATATTATCAAACCCGAAGTCGAAGTCAAAAAATAAGGATGTAAAGCTGAGTGTCCACAATTTGACAAGATACAGCCAACCCGGAGATACTCGCGTCCAATCTGTCGTAGAGGAGGCACGTTCCAGGTTGGTCGCCAGCACGTAAATCCAGGGGATATACAATATTAAAGCTGCTGTTACGGCTAAAAAAAATTGGGAATTAATTACATGACCTCGCAATTTTGTTTTTTTGAAAAACAACCAGTAAGAAATTATAAAAACTCCGTGTCCGATGAGTGTTAAACTGAAAAAAGGGTGAGTGTAGAAACCAATGGCGATCGCCAGCGAGTAAAATACCCAATTTTTCCAACCCCGCAACCGCACTGCTCTCAGCAGCAGCCAACTGCTGCCAACAACTGTGGCTGTCAGCAAACTGTACTGCCTTGCTGTCTGAGCAAACAATATGTCAAAGGGAGATAAAGCCAAAAGTGCTGTTGCTAATAACGCCGCCAAATTCGAGGCGAAAAGTTCCTCAGCTAAAGCGTACATCAAAGGCAGCGACAGCAAACTCAATATTGCTGGCAAAGTGCGGGATTCTGTTAGAGAACTGCCAAATTCCTGCATCCACCAACGAGCCATGAGAAAGTATAAAGGCGGATGCTGCGGGTCTTCTAGTGCTAAAGAACGAATTGTGTCTGCTTCTGTACTTCCCGGTTTAATCCGCTGATATTTTTGCAATTCGGGTGCGGTAAAAATCCGGTTTTGGAATAGTTCGTTGTCGATTTCTTGGCGGGTGAAACCAGCGGCGCGGATTGATGTGTAAGCTTCGTCGTGCCAGTACAGTTTGCGATCAATCTCAAAAAACCGAAATCCGATACCTAGTAAAAGGCCGATCGCCAATAAGTTCATCAGCCAGCGGGAATTTTTGGTATTAACAGATGTGTCTTGATGTGTTGTAGATCCCATGCTTGTCCTAATTGTGGCGATTTCCTCCGGGATAGCTACGCTTCACGGAACGTGGAACTGCAAACCATCTTAACTCAATTGGCGTAAGTCTCACACCGTAACTGTACCCGGTTCGGTGTTGGGATATAAGCCAAACAAAAATATAGAAAGAGTTGGCATATAGAGTTGATTTGAGTTAATATATAAATGGTTGCGACCCACTCACTCGGCTGTAATAACAAAACGGTCATAGTAGCAGTAATATGCTTACCGGGAAACTGCGAGAGAAAGGAGGAAAAGGCAGACCGCTGGTTAGTATGGTATGCCCTGCTGTAAAAAATAACCCATGTTTGTTGTACGAAAAGAGTTTTTGGTCTTAGGAAATAGGACTTCTGCGTGGGTTCCCTACGAGGGGATAAAGGGCGTAAAAGCCCAGAGATGCTGTGTAAGACTCCGATCGTCTTTGATGACGAATATTCAGCAATGAATATCCCCAATAGAGCGACGGCAAACGAGACACGAAGCCCGAATTATAACGGTACTCCGTTTAGTTTGGGTATTTCACACCTCACTCAAGGAGCGATCGATACCCACTATAGCGGTTCGATCGCGTGGTGAGGTATGCCCTGTTTGCCCTGCGCGGGCCCATGCCCGAGTGAAAGCTCGCGAGTGGCCGGGGCCTCCCCAAAATCAAGAATCTTCAACCAGATCCTCCCAGAACCTCCAGACCCCAAAAATAACTGCTAACATACGTGTTGTACAGTTAATCAACAAGCTCCGCAAGGGGTCTACCCGCTTACCGCAAATGGCAAAAAAAGAAGCGTCTATAAAAACTTCCACTGAAAACTCAGAAAAGCAAAAAGCTTTAACTTCCGTACTCTCCCAAATCGAGCGCAGCTTTGGCAAAGGGGCGATCGTCCGATTGGGAGACTCCACTCGCATGAAGGTAGAAACCATTCCCACCGGAGCCCTGACGCTGGACATTGCTTTGGGCGGCGGTTTGCCAAAAGGCCGAGTCATTGAAATTTACGGGCCCGAAAGTTCCGGTAAAACCACTCTAGCCCTCCACGCGATCGCCGAAGTCCAAAAATCCGGCGGTATCGCAGCCTTCGTGGATGCCGAACACGCCCTCGATCCCACCTACGCCTCAGCTTTAGGCGTCGATATTGAAAATCTCTTAGTTTCCCAGCCGGATACCGGCGAAATGGCCCTAGAAATAGTCGATCAACTCGTGCGTTCCGTCGCCGTCGATATCGTAGTAATTGACTCCGTAGCCGCCCTCGTCCCCCGCGCCGAAATTGAAGGCGACATGGGCGACTCCCACATGGGTTTGCAAGCGCGCTTGATGAGCCAAGCTTTGCGGAAAATCACCGGCAACATCGGCAAATCCGGCTGTACCGTCATTTTCCTCAACCAATTGCGGCAGAAAATCGGCATAACTTACGGCAACCCGGAAACAACAACCGGCGGCAACGCACTCAAATTCTACGCCAGCGTGCGGCTCGATATTCGCCGCATTCAAAGCTTGAAAAAAGGTACCGAAGAATACGGCAACCGCACGAAAGTTAAAGTTGCTAAAAATAAAGTTGCTCCGCCTTTCCGTATTGCCGAATTTGACATTGTATTTGGCAAAGGCATTTCTACTTTAGGCTGTCTGACTGACTTAGCCGACGAAATGGGAGTAATTCTGAAAAAAGGTTCTTGGTATAGCTACAACGGAGAGAACATAGCTCAAGGACGAGACAAAGTGATCCAGCACATGGAGAAAAACATCGATTTCAAAAATGAAATTGAGGAGCTAGTTAAAAAGAAACTTGAGACAGGTGCTCTGGTTTCTGCTAATTCTGTCGCTCCTATTGAGGTAGATGATGTAGATGATGTAGATGATGTAGATGATGTAGATGATGTAGATGATGTAGATGGTTTGGACGAAGAAATCTAAGTTTTTTAGTCAATAAATCCGATAGGTGTTATAGCTCCGACTTTTTAAAGAAGTCGGGGCTCTGTTTATTCTGTTTTTTTAAGATGTAGGGGTAATATCAAATCCGTTAGCATCGGAATAGTAAATTCGAGTTCACTGTTCACTGTCAACCGTAAACCGTAAACCGTCAACATCATTCCGGTGTAACCGGAAATGATATAAAGCATTTGAGAAAATACAAAGAACCCCGACTTCTTCGATGAAGTCGGGGTTCTAAAATAAGAGTATTTCACCACGTTATTTAATGTTGAGGAGTTTGGTGAAAGGAAATCTCTAAAACTTCTATCTGCTGGTTGAGAGTAGCAGAGCGCTTCTGAGCATATTTGTCGTGCAGAAAAATACTTAAGCCCACACCCACTGGCAAAACAAAATAGATAAATCCCAGCAACATCTGAGCAATGTCTTCTTGGGCTACTGCATCGAATTGAGGCGCAGCAGTAGGTTGACTTGTCGTGCTGTTGACTGGCTGCTGATTGGATTGCTCGATCGCCTGTGCTTTTTCTTGCGGTTGAGCTTCCTGGGCGATCGCCCCAGAAGCAGTTCCCAAGCATCCAGCCACTGCTACACATACTGTCAGGAAACTAAAAAGTCTTGATTTAACCTTTAATCCGTTGTTCATGGCACTGATTGAGTGGCGATCGCCTTGCTGAGTTTCTCTTTCGGTTAAGCGTACAAGCATTTTTACTTACCTGTTTTTAAAATAAATTTAATTTCTGTATTCAAATATACTGTTTTTTGGATTTTAACGCAATAAGCATTTATTACTAAAATTAGATTTAAATGCAATATCTGCATTTATTCAATGCGCCAGGTGGGGTTTTGAGCACAAACAGTAACTTTGTATACAATTTTTCCTCTCGACATCCACTTGAATTGGAACGCAACATCAAAGCGCGATCGTAAAAAAACCGTTACCTCAAACAGTTAGAAAGTCAACTCGAAATTAATAATCTGTATTATTTATTAGGACAAGTTATATATGCTTCAAGGACTTTTATCGTTCAGAGGGCCTTTTCGGATTCTGAACCTGAGTTGGTTTGCTTTTTTCTTAACTTTCGTAGTGTGGTTCAACTACGCACCCTTCAGCACAACGGTGCAGCACGATTTGGGATTGACAGTTGGGCAAGCCAGAATCATCAGTCTGTGCAACCTAGCTTTCGCAATTCCTGCACGTATTATTATTGGGATGTTGCTCGATCGCTTCGGGCCTCGCATCACCTTCTCTTCACTCCTGGTGTATGCAGCATTTCCGACACTGGCATTCGCCTTTGCCCAAAACTTTAATCAGTTGGTTTTGAGCCGTTTGGCAATGGGAATTGTCGGCGCTGGATTCGTAGTTGGCATTCGCTTAGTTGCCGAATGGTTTCCCCCAAAAGATATCGGCTTCGCTCAAGGTATCTATGGCGGCTGGGGCAACTTTGGCTCTTTTGCCGCAGAAGCAGCGTTACCAGCGATCGCGGCAGGAACAGCTTTTCTCTCAGTCGGGCACACAAATTGGCGGCTGGCGATCGCCCTTACTGGGATTGCCACAGCAGTTTTTGGAGTCATTTTTTACTGCAACGTTCAAGACACTCCTCCCGGCAAAGTTTATCAGCGCCCGGCCCGCAACGGCGCAATGGAAGTCACCAGCGCCAAAAGCTTTTGGGCACTGTCGATGACCAATATTCCTCTATTTGGTGCATTAGCTTTGATTGTGTGGCGCTTGCAGAAAGCAAATTTTCTGACTGCAAATGTGATGTACGCTATTTGGATTAGTTTGACAGCACTGTATTTAATTCAGGCTTACAAAGCCTGGCAAGTTAACCGAGAAGTTGTCACCGGTCAAAAACATTACCCACCTCAAGAACGCTATCAAATCAGTCAAGTATTCCTATTAGAATTAGCTTATGCAGTCAGCTTTGGTTCAGAGCTCGCTGTGGTTTCCATGTTACCGGAATTTTTTGAACACACCTTCAATCTAAATCATGCGATCGCCGGGCCCCTAGCTGCTACATATCCCATGATGAACTTGGTCAGCCGTCCAGCCGGAGGCTTAATTTCAGACAAAATCGGCAGCCGCAAGTGGACGCTGACAGTGACGATCGGCGGAGTGGGATTGGGATATTTAATTATGAGCCAAATTACGGCAAACTGGCATTTAGCAATTGTGATTATCGTGACCATGTTATGTGCCTTCTTTGTCTTCGCCGCAGCAGGCGCAACTTTTGGTATCGCCTCCTTAATTAAACGAGAAGTAACTGGTCAAATTGCCGGAAATATCGGTGCTTACGGCAGTGTTGGCTCTGTAATTTACGCCACCCTTTATAGCTTTTTGCCCCAAACAGTTGCAGGCAACCGCAGCTTCTTTGAGGTACTCGGAATTGCTGCTGTAATTGTCTGCTTCCTTTGTGTTTTTATCCTGAAGGAACCGAAGGCTATTGAAAGCCAAGATTTGGCAGAAGAAGCTATGCTGCTGGGCCACTAAATCCCAAATCAAGTTTTAATTAGAACAACTTAAAACAAGAGAATACCCCGCCGCCTGACTTCTTTATTTAAGAAGTCAGGCTTTGAGATGAGCAGCAGTTTATTTATTACTTTTGTCACTTACTGTGGCAAAGAAACTGGCTCGATGTATTGAGAATTAGCGCGCACATAACAGCCTTGTCTTGTCAGCAACCAGGGTTGACCGTTCGCCATCGTAATAGCATTTGCTCCCCTGAGTTCAGCCGCAACTGTATCTCTATCCGCGCGGTAAACTTGTTGAATTGCTCCGTTTGCGGTCTTGCGGCAGTTGAGTTGTCCATCTCGCGAGGTGACTCGCCAAGCAGGCCAAGTTACCAAACCATTTGTTTGACTCGACCAAGTATTAGCATTGCTAGAAGTATAGTCGCCACTTGCATTAGGACGCGGTAAAGATTCGACTAAATTTACTTTAAATGTCTGGCCCATAGAAGGACAATTTTCTCCTCCTTTCACCTTCCAAGTAACTTCGGCTCCCAATTGGCTGCTTCTTCCAACTTGACGCCTGACAATGGCAATATCTCCAGAACAAACAATTTTTCTGCCAGGGCCGATCGCACTGTCTTTGAAAGTCCCATTGTAATAATAAGAGCCGGCAGCTCCTTCGGAACGGGTAATTTGAATATTGCCAAAAAATTCCCGATTGCCTACTTTAGTCAAGTAAAAACTGCTGCGATTGTTTCCTTTTTCTGACAAGTTTAAAGTAGTTTTACCGTTAGGATTAACATAAGTGGTAGCGCTAGCAGCAGCGCACCAAATCAATGACACAACTCCTGTGGATAACAAAATGGAAAGTTTTTTCACAGCAACACCTTGTATGATACGAATCTCTACTTTATTTGTAGCTGTTGGTGAAGATATTTGACCAGTAGCTCAAATGAGTGTCACTCATTTGAGCTACATTCTAACGACATACGGGCAATCCCCCATGATTGCCACGACCAATTGGGCAACCACGGGTGATGGGCACTACTGCGTAATTCTGAAAAATCAACTCTGCATAACTTCACCTTGCTTCAGGTCCCTTCTACTCTCTTCACTTGTATGCACCTGCATCACGAGGCCTGCAAGCTTCCACTTCTGACTCATTGCAGGTTCCAATAATTAGCAGCAGAATAAATTTATATACGTAAGTAAGGGAGTTCCAATCACCGCTAAATACTGTGGATTTTACGGCTACTTCCCGGTGGGTCAAGTGGGGGCAACTAACACTAGCCCGATTTTGAAAACTGGCAGATTTCACCTCTGAGGCAGTTTGTAAAGAAATGTAAAAGCTCCTGATCGCCGATTGGTTTGACAGAAAGTACGATTTTTAAGCTGAGTCGGTAAAAAAAGTCGTCTTGATTCAGCGCAAAAATGAAATTGACAAACACAAATTAATTTGCTCGAAACTTAAATCATTGTCGAAGGGAGAATAACTTATGGCTGACGGTCAATTAGGAGTTATATTAAAGATGGCTCAAACAATTAATCCTCAAATAGAGAGCGATCGACACTTTGAAATAGACTTGGCAAAGTTGCGCCAACTGCCAGCAGGAACATTAGGGTGTGAAGTGGCGCGATTTCTAGACGAACAAGGCTTTGAGCCGATCGCATCGGGAGACTGGATTCAGCGAAACCACGACGTTTGGCACGTTCTGACTGGTCTTTCGGCTTCAACAGAAGATGAATTGGTACTTCAAGCGTTTACTCGCGCTCAAGTATTTCGTCCTTCTTGTGCGATTTTAGTGTTAGTTGGACTGATCAGTGGCAAATGTGCGATCGGACAAATTATCAAAGGATTAAAACACGGAAAATTAGCCACTCAGTTAATTAATTGGGACGTTGCATCTGATTGGGAAACTCCTTTATCGGAAGTTCGAGAAAAACTCGGAATTCTACCCTTAATTGATTAGATTTTAACTCGTTACCTCATTGCAAAAATATGCAAAGCCAAAGTTACAAACCGGAAATTAGCCTGAGCCCACGCGAAAGAGCGATCGCGCAATTAGTAGCCCAAGGCCTGCCAAACAAATGTATTGCCAAAAATTTAAATATCAGTCACTGGACGGTTGCTACTTACGTGAGGCGAATTTTTATCAAACTCGGTGTTTGTTCCAGAACTGCGATGATTGCACTGCTGATCCAAGAAAATTTGCTCTGGGACTGATCAATAAGTAGGGTGCGTCAGCTAGCTGGAATTCTCTGGTAATCCAGAAACTCTAGGCACAACGCACCCTAAAAAAAACCTATCCCTAGACAGATGAAAACCCGGTTTTACAGCTAAACCGGGTTTTCATTTGCAATGTTTAAAACCTTCTATGCCACAGCCACAGAACGAGAAGAATTTCTCAGAAAACTCAGCAATTCTCGATTCACCGTTTGCGGCGCTTCCTGCTGAATCCAGTGACCACAGTGAGGAACTAATTTCAACTTAAACGGAGCCGTAATTAATCTGTCTAAACCTTCTACCAGTTTGTGGCTCAAAAACGCATCTTCTTCTCCCCAAAGCACCAAAGTAGGTACTGTCACAGGTTCTAATTTCTGCCCCAAATTCCAAAGCCTCTGCGGGTGAAACATCTGACGGTAATAATTGATAGCGGCGGCTAATACTCCCGGCTTTTCTAAAGCAGTCTGATAAATCTTAGTTTCCTCAGCGCTAAAAGATCCTTTGCGAACAGCTTGTCCTTGGAAAACATTGTGAACAAAATCTTTCAAGTTTTGCCGGATCAACAATTCCGGAATGCCGGGAACCTGAAATGCCAAAACGTACCAACTGCGGCGGATTTGATCTAAATTACTCGCCATTTCCTGCATGAATCGCTGCGGGTGCGGAGCGTTTAAAATTGCCAAGCGGTTGAGTTGTTCGGGGAATTTTTGAGCTAAGTGCCACGCAATCGCCCCTCCCCAATCATGACCTACAACGTGAGCTTTTGTATAACCGAGGCTCGAAATCAAACCGCGAATATCCGCGCTCAGCGTATCTAAATCATAGCCGCTTTCCGGCTTATCGGAATCGTTGTAGCCCCGCAAATCCGGCACTACCACCTTGAAATGACGCGCTAAAGCAGGGATTTGATGACGCCAAGAGTACCAAAACTCTGGAAACCCATGCAGGAGGAGAACGAGCTCGCCTTCTCCTTGAGAAACGCAGTGCAGGCGGATGTTATTGGTTTCGACAAAGATGTGTTGCTGTTCGGAATCGAAAGAATTCATAGTTGGAAAGTTAGACTTATTTTCGGTCAGTACAGAACCCGCCGACTGGTAGCAGGCTAAAACGTCCCAATGGTGTTAAATTTTCTACTTTTATTGTAGCTGCTTTTCGATCCCCGCCGCTGCAATCTAATCAAACTTAAAACTTGTAGGGTTTTGGGGTGTCCGGTGTTTTAGGTGTAACTACTGAGTTCAAGTTTATCACCTTAAATGTATTGTTTTAACAGCGGCGCAGGCGATTCAATAATAGCACAATTTCGTCCGTTGCCGATCGCATTTTTGCAGTCGATAGGTCAGATTGATTGACGATAATGCTAAACACCAGCGGTTCGTAATTCGGAACTTCGATATATCCCGACAGCGCCGAAACTCCGCTCATAGTTCCTGTTTTTGCTTGCATAATTACGCGGTTTGGTGTAACATTAAAGCGATTTTTCAAAGTGCCCTTCTCGCCAGGGATCGGCAGTGACTGGCGGTAAATAGATGCAGCAGGTGAATTGGCCATAAGTCTCAAAGTTTGCACCAAGGCTTCTGGAGTAATTAAATTGTGCCGAGACAAGCCGGAACCGTCGGCTAATCTGTAGCTGTTTGGATTTACTCCTAATTGAGTTAAAACTGCCTTTAGCTCTTTCAAACCCATTTCCCCTGTATCCTCTTGTGGCACAGGCATCTTGTCTGTAACTTTCCCCAACAATCTCAATAAAACTTCTGCATAAAGATTGTTGCTTACTCGATTAGTTTCTCTCACCAATTCCGCCAGTGGCGGCGATTCAACGGTTGCTAATTCTTGATTTAAATTGCGAGAAGCCGATGCCACTAAAGCCTGTTTAACAGGAATTCCCTCAGTCGCCAGGGCTTGTTGAAAATACTGCAAAAAATTATTAGCGGGGTTGACAACTGCGACATAAGCTGATTCAGGTTCTGCACCAACTTTCAACTGTCCGCCCACTCGAATTATAGGTCGATCGAACTCCCGGCCAACTTCAATAAACTCAGATTCGTTTTCGGCGACGGTAACAGTATTGTTCTGAAGTTGCCACTGATTTGCCAGCTTTGCTTCGACAAAAGTAACTTTCAGAGGTTGCCCGATTGCCTGTGGGGACAAGAGAAGGTCGATCGCGTTTTGATTGAAAATTAAACTGTTAATCGGCGCTCCGTAGCCAGCTTGCGCGTCTTCCCATTCCCAATTCGGATTGACTGCACTGCCTTGAAAATAGCTGTCATCGCCAATCAATTGGTTAACTTGACTGATTCCCCGCTGCTTCAACTGCTGCGCCAAGGATTTCAACTGAGCCTCAGCAATGCTCGGATCTCCCCTGCCGGAAACGTACAAACTGCCATTTTCGCCGCTGTAAACCGATGTCTTAATCCGAAAATCTGCACCGAGTTTCTGCAAAGCAGCGGCTGTAGTTAGCAGCTTGGCATTTGATGCTGGAATAAAATATTTGGTGGCGTCGCGGCTGTAGAGAGTAGCAGTAGAAGATAGAGGTTGAATCAAAATGCCCCAGCGCGATCGACTAAATTCGGGACGGTTGGCGATCGCATCTACTTGCGCTCCCAAATCCGCAGGACAAATATCCCCAGCAACCGCCGACGTTTGAGCAGCAACCGCAGACGGACGCCCCAGAATTAGGACTAACAAACTAAGCGCAATTCCTTGGATTTTCAAAGTGCCAATTCCTTAACAATAACTATTAAAATTAGATGCACCAAAGCTTGGAATTTTCACCGGATCAAGTCAATATTAATAATAATAACGCGCATGAATTCTCGGATTGAACAGCGCCTCTACAGGTTTTCCCTCTTTGAAGTGCTCTTCCACAATTAACGGTACATCACTCGGTTTAACTCGACAATACCAAATTTCGTCCGGCGTAACTCGTACAGTCGGGCCAGTGGTGCACTGTCCCTGACAACTACAGGCCTCCACTTTCACCCCTGCAACTTGTTGAGCTTCAAAAGCAGCTAGCACTGCTGCTGAACCATTTTTCAGGCAAGATTGATACTGGCAAACCAATACACAGCGCGCTTCTGGTTGGGAGTCTGGTTCTCGGGCTGGAGATTCTGGCATTGGTAAGGATTTATCCGCTCTTTAAGATATCTTAACAATCTTGTCAGGTCGATCGCTCGCCGGAAGGAGGCAAACGGCAGAATTTTATAGTGCGATCGAAAAAAACAGCAAAATTCTGCCATTCAAAATTTTTCCTTCTTTACTACCTTCAAACCAATCCTTTCAGCAGAGCTGCCTTTCTTCAGTCTGTGTCACGCTTTGCCTATATGATCGATAAGGAGAGATAACTCAATCAACCGCTAATCATGCCAAAAACAGTAGCCGATGTAATGAGCCGGGAGCCGATTTTGGCGCGACCCGAAATGCCCTTGAACGAAGCGATTAAAATTTTAGCCGATCGACGCATTAGCGGTCTTCCCGTCGTAGATGAGAATGACTTGTTGGTAGGAGTCATCTCCGAAACCGACTTGATGTGGCGGGAAACCGGCGTAACTCCGCCCGCTTATATCATGGTGCTTGACAGCGTGATTTATTTGGAAAATCCCTCTCGTTACGAGCGAGAACTCCACAAGGCTTTAGGACAAACAGTAGGAGAAGCGATGAGTACAGACCCAGTTACCATCGAGCCAGACAAATCTGTCCAAGAAGCTGCCAAACTAATGCACGATCGCAGCATCCATCGATTGCCGGTGGTCGATTCGGCGGGCAAAGTAATCGGCATCCTCACTAGGGGAGATATTATCCGCTCAATGGCGGCCGAATCTTAAATTAACTGTTGCAGTTCCAGGGCTGTATCAGAAAATGAGTCGTGAAGCGAAGCTATCCCGTAGGGAATCGCTCCTTAAATCTCCCTCGCTTTTGGCAATTACCAATTACCAAATCTAAAATCTAAAATCTAAAATCCGATGAGCATTACCCCTGAGTCTGTCGAACAATTGCTGAATTCCGAGGATTTTGGCGAAAGACTGCGAGCAGTAAACCAACTGCGGCAACTAGAACCCGCGATCGCCTATAAACTAATTCAAATAGCGATCGGCGACAAAAACGTCCGGGTTCGCTACGCAGCAGTCAGCCAATTATCAACCCTCGGTACGCAGAATCTGCCGAACGCTTTAGAGGTACTGCGAAACAGCCTGAACAACGACCCCGAACCCGACGTGCAAGCAGCAGCAGCCGATGCTTTGGGCGCATTGAAATTAACAGATGCTTTAGAAGATTTGCAGCAAGTTTATAGCAGTACCTCTGAATGGCTGGTGCAAATGAGCATCGTCGCGGCTTTGGGAGAAATGGGAGATCCGAAAGCCTTTCCGATGTTAGAAAATGCCCTGACTTCTGAAAACGAATTGATCCAAACCATTGCCATCAGCGCATTAGGTGAATTGGGAGATAAACGGGCGCTGCCGCTGCTGCTTCCCTACGCTTCCAATGCAGATTGGCAGATCCGTTACAGAGTCGCCCAAGCTTTGGGGCGGTTGGGCGGGGCAGAAGCACAGACAGCTTTGGAAATTCTAGCCAAAGATGAGGTCGAGCAAGTTGCTCAGGAGGCTAAAGTCGGACAAGAAAATAGTTTGAAATCTTGAGATTGCTTTGGCGATCGCGAACAACCCTGCGCGGTTGTGAATTTTGAATTAATTTAGAATTTTTTGTGAGGATTCTACTAAAAACTTAGTTGGCGATCGCACACAGAATTCAGAAACCCGGTTTCTTCCTATATTTGTCCTTCCTCTCTGCAAAAATCGTAGAAACCGGGTTTCTAGCCAGCCAGCCAACACGCTGGGTGCGTAGCGCAAACCTTACTAATCAGGAAAAATCTCAAATCTCAAATTTAAAATTGTATTGATGCCACGGGCGATCGCAAATTTCTGTGAAACTCTCCTTAAATTCGATCGCACTCTTCCCAATCCAAACCAGAGTCTGCCTCTTGACATCCCCACTTTGACAAAAGCTATAATTAAAATAAATACAGTAGCGGCAGGGATTAACACAATTATGGAATTGTGCCCAGCCAGCTAGCGATCGGGGAAACTATCGTTAAGACGGTAAGCAATCTACCAGCAAAACCAAGTCTTAAAACAGTTTATCATCCCCATGCTTGAACAACTACAAAATTCCGGTTCTCAGTCCTTGGACATTTTAACAGGAGAGCGATCGGCCTCTCAAGTAGCACCAAGCCCAACCAATCAAAACTTTATTAATAGAGTTTTAGAACTTACCAACATCGAACGCAGCAAATTGAGTTTGCCCCCGCTAACCTTAAATACTCAGTTACTAAATGCGGCGGAAACTCACAGCCAAAACATGGCACTGCAAGACTTCTTCGATCATACCGGCAAAGATGGTTCGTCATTAACCAGTCGCATTACTACAACGGGCTATAAATTTGCGGATGGAACTCCAGCGGAAAATATTGGTGTAGGATATTCTACACCTGAAGAAGTCATAGAAGGGTGGATCAACAGTCCCGGCCACCGTGCCAATATCCTTGACCCCAATCTCAAAGAAATTGGCATCGGTTACTATTTCTTAGCCAACGATACAGGTACAGAAAATTGGAATCACTATTGGACGCAAGTTTTTGCGACTTCTCTTGACGGTAGTGTCAATCCTGCACCAACTCCCACACCAACTCCCACACCGACACCTACTCCCACGCCTACTCCCAACACATTGGTATCGATTACTTCGCCCATACCCAATGCTACAGGGGACGGCAGCCCGACGACAGCAGCCAAAAATACAGCCAGCGGCGGCAATTATTTCTTATCAGATAGTGCCGATACTCAAATACCGACAAATGCTGCGGGATTGCCAATTTTTGCCCTTTCCGGCAAAGATAATATCACCGGGGGAGAAGGTGTTGATAGCATTAATGGGATGCAAGGTGCGGATACAATTAATGGCGCAGGAGGCAATGACAGCTTATCCGGCGGCAAAGAATCCGATTTAATTGATGGCGGTGTTGGCGATGATTTTATCAGCGGCAACAACGATAACGATCGACTAATTGGATCTGAGGGTAACAATACTATTCGCGGCGGCAAAGAAGATGATATCTTGATCGGCGGTAACGGTGACGATTTGTTGGCGGGCGATCGCGGGCAAGATATGCTGACGGGCGGCGGCGGAAATGATACGTTTATTTTAGCAGGAGGTTTGTCTGCTTCGGCTACTTTAATTAGTGCCGATGTAATTGTCGATTTTGGCGCTGGGGATAAAATTGGTTTGACTGACGGTATCGGATTTGCAAATTTGACTTTTGAAGCTGTGAGTTTGCAGTTGGATGGAGGCGCAAGCGTCGCTTCTACGGCGATTAAGTCTGGCAGTAATTATTTGGGAATCGTGCAGGGTGTCAGTCAAAGTCAGCTTACATCGATCGTTTTTGTTAATGGATAGTGGGTAATTGGCATTGGTGTGTCACGCCCCCTTAGAGGCAAGGCGATCGCCCGCGAACTCTTCGTCAACTCTTGTACCCCGATCGTCGAGATAGCCACGAAGGTGACTGTCTATTTTTTTGGCTTGGTTTGAAAAATCCGTGGATGTACCGCGAAGCCGTGCCTCCTTCGTTAGACTCAACTCATACCATTAAACGGAACTACCCCGCAGGGGGTAAGTTCCGTTAAAAGTGGGTGGCAAGAGCCATAGATGCTGCATCAGACTGAAACGACTCGTTTAGCAGTTTGGTGATCGTGTCAGCGTTAGCAGGGCGACTGAAGTAAAACCCTTGACCTTCATGGCAGCCTCGCGCTTGCAGGTAGTCACGCTGCTCCTTGGTTTCAATGCCTTCTGCGGTGATCGTTAATCGCAGACTTTTTGCCAGAGCAATGATCGCATCAGTAATGGTGGCGCTGTCCGGGTTAGACAGTACATCTTGGACAAACGATCGATCGATCTTGAGCATATTAACCGGAAACCGTTGCAGGTAGTTGAGGGAAGAATAACCTGTGCCAAAGTCGTCCAGGGCGATCGACACGCCAAGTTCTCGCAGTTGCGTTAAGACATTGACCGATCGATCAATGTCAGTCATCAAGGCAGTTTCAGTCACTTCCAGTTCTAAATAAGCAGCTTCAAGTTCCGTCTCTGCCAAAATTTGGCGAACCATCTCAACCAGATTCGCCTGCTCAAATTGTCGAGCCGACAGATTCACCGAAATCCGCAGGGCTGGCAGCCCTGCCAGTTGCCAGCTACGGGTTTGAGCGCAAGCCGTTCGCAAGATCCATTCACCAATGGGCACGATCTCGCCATTGGCCTCGGCGATCGGAATAAATTTTACCGGAGGGACCAAACCCTCTGTAGAATGCTGCCAGCGAACCAGCGCCTCCGTTCCTGTCACCCGTCCGCTGTCGAGGTCGATCAGCGGTTGATAGTAAACCAGTAGTTCGTTACGTTCCAGCGCTCCGCGCAGGCTATTTTCTAGGGCCAGTCGCTCCTGTAAGTGAACGTTCATTTCCGGTGAATAAAACTGATAGTGGCTCCGCCCTTGCTGCTTTGCCTGATGAAGTGCGAAGTGAGCTTGCTGAAGAAGTTGCTCTGGAGAATTGGTATTTTCTAAATGGTTCAATGTAATACCAAGACTGGCGGTGAGGTGGATCGGTTGACCCTCTACAGAGAAAGGTTTTGCTAGCGTACTCAGCAGCAGTTGGGATAGCTTGACCACACTCTCCAGCGAGTGGAGTTCGCTGCGAGCGATCGCAAACTCACCGTCGCCCAAACGCGCCAAGACATCTGACCGATCCATGCACTGTACCACCCGTTGGGAAACGGCTCTAATTAGTAAGTCGCATATCTCAGGCTCCAACGAATGGCGAATCCCTGTGAAATCATCGATACCCAATACCAGCACTGCGACCAAGGATGAGTCATTTTGAGATCGGGTTTGATTGAGGCGATCGCAGAATAAGTCACGATTTGGCAATCCAGTCAGTTCATCGTAGTGGGTAATGTAATCAATCAATTCATCTAGTTTGTAAAGCGTTTGTGAGGAATTTGCCATCAGCGTACCGACTTCATCAGTAAACTCTGTGGGTAAGTTCGGCAATGTTCTTGTATCGAGGTAGTTTTGTAGAGCCTCCGAGGTTAAGATTACCGGAACAAGGAGGTAGCGTAGGGTAGAAAGCGTTGCTGCCGTACCCGCTAATGTCGCCAGCAGAGCAATCAGGAGAACCCGGACTGATGTCTCTACAGAGTAAGCGTTTGAGGTAAGAAACCAGACCATTAAGGTTAGCAAAGGAACGTGCGTGCCTAAAAATGCAACCACCATAATTTTGGCAGTGTAGCTTTTTTTCAGCCAGGGGAGATGCGCCAAGGATGAGTATAGGTTAAGGTTAGGCTTTGGTTGCATAGGACTCGGTTTAAAATTTCAAAGTGGGTAGTATCCAGCAGTCTCGTACTAGGTGCGTTGGCTTCAGAAACGGCTTTTTTAACTAAGGAGCGATCGCCTTAGATTTGACAGATATTTTACAAATCGATCGACAATACCGGGTCGCGATCGCTTGTCTAATAAAATATCCAAGTGATCGTCAAACAAAAAATATATATACTGACCCTAATCGCCTTTTTCAAAAACGTCAGTGATCCGCGCCACAAATCACCAAATTGACTTTTTTGAAAGCTACAAATTAGATCGGCCTTCAGCTTTTAGTCTGCTACTGATAACTAATGACTAATGACTAATAACTAAATTACTAAAAAGGAAATTATGAAAAAAGTAGCCGTGTTTGGTAACGCTGGAGGCGGTAAATCAACTCTCAGCAAGAGATTATCGGAAATCAAGGGTTTGCCACTTTACCCCTTGGATAAGATTCAATATCAATCTGGGGGCGCTGAGGTTCCAAATGAAGAATATAAGCGTACCCATGAGAAAATTTTGGCTACTGACCGATGGATTATTGACGGGTTTGGTTGCAGGGAAACCGTCTGGCTTCGACTCAATGAGGCGGATAGTCTGGTTTTTGTCGATCTGCCACTATACGTGCATTTCTGGTGGGTAACTAAACGGCTGATGACAGGTAAGTTTATACCGCCAGAAGGCTGGCCGGAAAAGAGTCCTATCTTGAAAAGTTCAATTAATAGTTACCGTGTTCTTTGGTTGTGTCACAAGTATTTGACTCCCAGATATCGCGAGTATGTCGATCGCGCTCAAAATACCAAAAGTGTTTGTCACATCAGATCTACTGAAGAGATTTCACAATTTTTTGAATCAATGGTGCAAATGACTATTGACTGTTGACTATTGACTGTTGACTGTTGTTAGCTGCTACCAATAACCAATAATATCATGTCCGATCGAGTGACCGCGATACCTCCATTGGGGCGGGTTTACAGGATCTCTCATTGTCAATATAGATCGTTCGTTAACCTGCCCCTACAGCAATTATGGGCGAAGCGAAGCGGAGGGAATTGACCGGACACGATCTAACTAATAATCAATAACTAATGGCCAATAACTAATGACTAATGACTACTGACTACTGACTACTGACTAATTGATGCCACAGCCGATCGCAAATTGCCTTGAAACTCGCCCAAAATTCGATCGCACTCTTCCTTCTCCAAATTTGTCCAGTGCATCATCAAAGCTAATTTAACCGACTTGCCGCTTTTTTCGAGCAAAAAACCCGCATCCTCCCGGCTTAAATCAGTCAAATCCTGCAACATCCGCACAGCCCGATCGCGCAATTTCTTATTAGTAACCGCCACGTCAACCATTCGATTGCCGTAAACTTTCCCCAGCTTCACCATTACCCCAGTCGAAATGATATTCAAAGCCATTTTTGTTACTGTACCGGCTTTCAAGCGCGTCGAACCCGCCACTACCTCCGGGCCAACCAACAACCGAATATCAACATCAGCCTCAAAATTGACTTGTTCGACGGGTACGCAGGCCATAAACACAGTTTTCGCCCCCCGCTGGCGTGCCGCCTGCAAAGCGCCCGCGACAAACGGCGTCGTACCTCCAGCCGTAATGCCGACAACTACATCTAAGTTGGTAATTTGACGGTGGGCGATCGCCTCAGCCCCATCCTCAGCCCGATCCTCCAAATCCTCCGAACTCCGCACCAATGCCCCCGCACCCCCGGCAATTATGCCCTGTACGAGTTCTGGCGGCGTGCAGAAGGTGGGGGGACACTCGGCCGCATCCAGCACCCCCAAACGCCCGGAAGTACCCGCACCGACGTAAAACAGGCGGCCTCCTTGACGTAGAGACTCGGCTGCAATGTCGATCGCTTGGGCTAACTGTTCGCGGGCGTGGGCGATCGCGCTTAAGGTTTGGGCGTCTTCGCGGTTGAACAAGTCCACTAATTCGATCGAACTGAGTTGGTCTAAATTCTCGCTGTTCGTATTCACCTGTTCAGTCAGCAGATGGCCCCGTTCTTCCAAATTCTTCATGTTTTTTGATTAGTTATTAGTCATTAGTCATTAGTCATTAGTCATTGTCATTAGCCGTTATCATTAGTCATTAGGTGTACAAAATAGGCTACGCATTGCCTGCCCGCTGGTGAGCTTGGTGAAATCGTGACTCAAAGGCTCGAAATTTGCGGTTCTGGCGATCGGCTAAATCTACTTCCGAGAGAGAGACAATTACCCATTACCCATTACCCATTACCAATAACTGCTGACTAATGACTAATGACTAATGACTATTACAAAAGTCCTTCGAGTCGGCGGCGAATAGAATCCAGTTCGTTTTGGGAAACCTCAGAATCAGGCTCGGGCTCGGACTCGGACTCCGGCTGCCACTGAGTCTGTGTTACATTGTCTTCTGGGGGAATAGCCAGCGCGCCCGCGGGCACAAGTTCCCAATCATAATCAACACTGTCGCAGAACTCCTTAATTTCCTCCTCGTCGATCGCCTCAACCGTGGGCTCTGGGAAATCCTGAGCTTCCAACATCACGCCAAAGCGGGTGGCGTCGTCTTCTGACTCAAACATCAGAACTTTGTTGCGATCGCCGAGTTGAATGGTATGAATTCCCTCATTCTCGGTGCGGGCATTGAAGAGTAAGACGAACACTCGCATAAGTTTTAAAGACCTTCTTAACCACCGTTTTTTTATCTTAGAAGCGATCGGGCAACCAATCAGTCGATTTTAGATTTTAGATTTTAGATTTTAGATTGACGATCGATCCTGCACTGGCGCGATCGAGACGATTTAGGGGAGTTGGAGGACTTGGTGTTAAGTCGTGTTGCGTGTTTTGATTAAGTTCGGTAAAGGTTTCTGGAGTCTACCCTGGAGTAGGGGCGTGCCTTTTGCGTGCCTTCGATCCTGGGATCGGCACTTCCTACCTCACTTTTGAGTCTACCAAAGGCAGAAGCCACCCAGGCGAATCACAGAGATTATACCTGTCTCAAATCGGCTGATTCCCTATAATTTCTCAATTCTCTGATTTCTGAGAAACACCCATGACTAACTCGGACGATAACAAAAATCAACTCGCACCCCGTCCCCACCGCCGCTGGTGGCGTCTGGTGCTGCTTAGCGGTACGGGATTGGGCATTATCGCCTTGGTTGGGGCGGCGCTAGGATACCAGTGGGTGCGGGCAAATTTAGCTCCTTTGGTGGAAACTGAAGTCAGTCAGTTGCTGAAGCGGCCTGTGCAACTCGGACGTTTGGAGAGATTTTCTCTGACAAGTTTGCGGTTTGGCCGATCGACTTTACCTGCAACTCCTACCGATCCGGATTACGCTTCTACAGAAGCAGTGGAAGTGAAATTTTCAATCTGGCCACTGCTGTTCACGCGCACTCTCAAATTAGATATTACCTTAGTTAAACCCAACGCTTATATCGAACAGGATGCTCAAGGCCGCTGGGTTAATATTCCAACTGCGGAGCAAAAATCTCCGGGTTTATTTAAAACTGAAGTTGAGGCAATTCGAGCTGAAAATGTCGCCGCAGTTTTGGTGCCGAGTCCTGCTGTTGGACAGAAAACTTCGGCTCCGATTTCTGTAACTTTGAAAAATGGCAGCGCTCTCTTTCGTGACCAAAATCAGCGCGTTCTCTACGAACTCAACGGTCAATTTACTAATAGCGATAATTTTATAGTAAAAGCGGATTCTCTCTTACCTGCTGCTCAAACTAACCTGCAGTTACAAGGTCAAAATTTGCCTTTGCCCGAACTCGATCGATTGCTGAAAGTTCCCGGTATTTCTTTACAAAAAGGTCTGGCTAACGGCAATTTGACCGTTCAATTGCGAGACAATAAATTATCGGGAATTACCGGAGCGGCTAGTTTTGGAGGAGTGCAAGCGAGTATTTCTCCCTTGAAACAAATCATACAAAATAGCAGCGGTCAGTTGCGGTTTCAGGGAACTAATTTGATTGTCGATAGTCTGGTGGCTAATTACGGTCTAATTCCGCTGAGAATAGCAGGAACAGTTGCCACTGGAAATAATTTTAATTTGGAACAAGCTAACTTCAATCTGATAACTAACGTGCAACCAGTTGCTTTGGCAAGTGTTGTCAGTGCGGTGGAAACAGAGTTAGGGCAGAAAGTAGTATTACCCGTGGCTGTGGCGGGGGAAGTGAAGGCGGATGCCAAGCTGACTGGAACAGTTGCAATGCCGGTGCTGACAGGTACGATCGCCTCGACAAAACCCGCTACGGTCGATCGACTGCAATTAAACAATATTAGCACTAATTTTAAATTGGAACGCGGGAGAATGGCTCAAACCCCAACTCCCAATTCTCAATCTTCTATTCCCCCGTTTTCCTCTTTAGCTTTGACTTTGAGCGATATTTTGGTAGTCCCGGCGGCGGGGGGTAAAATTGGCGGCAAAGGTGAAGTTGATATTGCTTTGGGAAGTAAGAATTCGGCATCGGGTTTGGTGTTTGACTTCCAAGCTGAAAATGTACCTGCAGATGCGATCGCCCAAATTTACGATCTCCCGATTCCTGCTACTGTTCAAATTGGCACTGTCTCCGCAAAAGCTCAAATTTTCGGCCCGTTAGAAAACATTCAAGCTAGAGTTCAATGGCAAGCACTGCAAGGGACTTTCCCCGCTGCGGGCGAAATTCGAGCCGGAGGCAATTCGGCCGATTTGCAAAATACGGTTGTGAAAATTGGCGACGCTTCTGTTAACGTGGATGCGGCGTTAAAAGACGGTCAGTGGCAAGCTTTGATCGAGGGCGATCGCGTTGATCTCAACAGTTTGGATCAACTCCTGCCAGACCTTAATTTGCCTCCTGAACTAGCAGGTTTGTTCAGCGGAACCGCCGAAGCTGCGGGAACTCTGGACGATTTGAGTTTAAGTGCGATCGCTGCGACGGGCAAAGGAACGCTGAATATTGCTGACAGTATTGTTGATGTTAATGGCGAACTAGAATCGGGCAGGTGGCAAGTTTTTGGCAACACTGAACAAGTTGCTGTCAATCAATTGATTGATATTGGATTGCCGTTTTTAGCACGGGAAACGACCGCAAATCTAGACAATCTAAAATCCAAAATCGAAAATCTAAAATCGTTAGGCGGACAGCTAGCAGGTGAATTTCAAGTGGCGGGAAATGTTGACAATTTGACTGCTGACGCAATCAATGTTACTGGCAACGGTAGACTCAATTTTGCCGACAGCAATGTCAATTTACAAGGAGAATTGGTAGCGGGAAACTGGCAAGCAACAGCAGAAACCGATCGCACTTCCATCAACCGCTTGGTAGATTTGACACTGCCGATTTTAGATGTGGCTTCAGCATTCAATCCCGAAAATCAGCAATCTGCCAATCTCAACAATCTAAAATCCAAAATCCAAAATCTAAAATCGATTGACGGACTGCTATCGAGTCAATTTACAGCATCGGGAAGTCTTGACAATTTGACTGCTAGCAGCATCAATGCCAGCGGCAGCGGCAGACTCAATCTTGCCGGCAGTGATGTTAATTTTAAAGGAGAATTGGCAGCGGGAAACTGGCAAGCAACAGCAGAAACAGATCGCACTTCCATCAACCGCTTAGTAAATTTAGGATTGCCGCTGTTAGATGTTGGCTTAGCTTTCACTGCTGACAATCCCCAAACAGTCGCCAATATCAATAATCTAAAATCCCAAATCCAAAATCTTAAATCGCTTGACGGACAAATATCCAATCAAATTCAAGCCAGCGGCAATCTTGATAATTCAACCGCCCCCGACATAGCCGTCAACAGCAGCGGCAAACTCAATATAGCGGACGGTACTATTGCTTTTAGAGGTAAATTAGAAGACAGACGCTGGCAAGCTTTCGCCGATGCCGATCAAGTTATTCTCAGTCGCTTAGAACAAACAATCCGCAATACCCAACTCATTACCCTAGCGGCGACTTTGCCTGAAGGATTAGACGGCAGAATTAACGGCAAATTCCAAGCAGCGGGTAGTTTGGATAACTTGACAGCCAAGGGAATTAGTGCTAGCGGGGAAGGAGTGATTGTGGTCGATCGACTCGGGGCGATCGATACTACGGCCAAATTAGAAAACGGCAACTTGGAAGCATTGCTGGAAACCAACGGAATTGCCGTCAGTAATTTAGAACAAACCCTCAAACAAACAGGTTTGCTGACAGCGGATTTACCGCCAGAAATTAACGGAACCCTCGACGGCCAAGTCCGCATTTTGGGAACAGTAGATAATCTAACCGCCAGCGGCATCACTGCCAACGGCGACGGACAAATTCGACTCGCCAACGGCGGAGGAATTATCAATGCTGAAGGCAGCGCCGCATCGGGGAATTGGCGCGCGTCAATCGAGGGCGAGCAAATTGCTCTAAGTCGCTTCCAGCAAGCCTTTGAGTCGCAGCGCCAAAGCTTGCAAAGCGGAGGTGTAGTATCTGGTGCCCAAAATCTCCCCCAGCTTGGAGGACTGTTTAACGGCAATATCAATTTATCCGGCGCGATTGCCGGTTCCCCGCAAACAGTTCGCGCCGGCGGCAGTTTCCGCATCTCGGAATTGCCGTTTTTGAAACAACCTTTTGAGGCAGTATTTAATTGGGACGGCAAACGGGTGGAAATTGAGAACGCCACAACTCCCGGTTTGACAGCAAACGGCTTTGTTAACGTCGAACTCGAAGGTAGAGGAGGGCCCTCAATTTCCAACTTAGATTTGGATGTCAGACTCGCCAACTTTAACCTGGAAGCCTTACCAGCAGAACAACTAGGATTTTTGACACCAACTAATGTCAAAAATCCTTCACAGAACAAGCAGCCTCTGCGCGGCAATGTCGATTTTACCGGCCGCCTCAGCGGAACCCCCGCCGCCCTCAACTTAGTTGGCGACGTGGAAGTGCGGGATTTAGCAGTAAATCAAATCGCTTTTGACCCGGTACTGGCGGGGAGTGTGAATGCGGATGCTGGGAAAAGTGTAGATTTGCGTTTGGCCGGCGCCAGCGACAAAATCGAAGTAGCTTTAAATCAATCTTTTCTGCCGACATCTTTCTTAATTCAACGCGGGGAATCCGTGGCTAGCGGCCAAACCGAGGGAGAAACTTTGCGAGTTAATTTAAGCGATTTTCCCCTGGCTGCTTTGAATCTCGCACCGGGGAAAGAGGCCGGTTTGGGGCCGATAACCGGTACGGCGTCGGGACAAGTGAATGTGTCGGGTTGGAAGATGCCGTTAAATCCGGCGACTTTGCAAGCAAGCGGACAAATTGCGATCGCCCAACCGGCGATCGGCTACATTAAAGGTGACAGTTTCCAAGCCGAATTCAGCTACGATAACGGTGTCGCTACTCTCACAGATGGCATATTCCGCCAAGGCAGCGGTCAATACTTAATTTCCGGCAAGGTTGAAACAGGCGCCAACCCGAAATTTGCCGGGAAAGTTAAGGTACAGGAAGGCAAGTTGCAGCAGGTTTTAGCCGCTTTGCAATATTTCAATTTAGGCGACTTGGCCAGAGGCTTAAAACCTCCTGTTTACGGTGACAGTGGCGACGTACAAACTGTAGCAGTGGGAGAACCAGAAGCGCCGCTAATTGAACAGTTGCGCCGTTTGGCAGAAATTGAAATACTTTTGCAGCGACAGCAGGCAGTGGAAACATCACAAAAATTGCCTCCCTTATCTCAATTGCAAGGCACTTTTGACGCGGAAATTGCTGTCGCAGGTTCTTTGGAAACGGGTGTGCAAGCTCAATTTAACGTGGAAGGTGATAACTGGCAGTGGGGAGAATATGTCGCCGAACAGTTCAACCTTGAAGGCAGTTTTCAGGACGGGATTTTAACTGTTTTGCCTTTGGAAATTCGATCGGGAGAAAGTGCGATCAGCTTTTCGGGACAACTCGGGCAAAAAGCTCAATCCGGGCAGTTGCGGGTAGAAAATGTGCCCGTGGAAGAGTTGGCAGAACTGGTGGAATTGCCTTTTGTGGATGTCACAGGAAATTTGAATTTGCGGGCGAATTTGGCCGGCAGTTTGGAAAACCCGCAAGCCACCGGGGAATTGAGTTTGGTTGACGGTACGCTAAACGGAGAACCGATTAAACAAGCCGACGGCAGTTTCAGTTATAGCGATGCCCGCCTGAATTTTGGCGGCAGCGCTTTGGTAACTCAAACAGAACCGATTGAAGTGCAGGGAAGTTTGCCTTTTGAGTTGCCGTTTGCAGCGGTGAAAGCTGATAGCAATCAAATTGATTTGAGGGCGAATTTGCAAAATGAAGGTTTGGCAATTATTAATGTATTGACTCCGCAAGTTGCGTGGGTCAGCGGTCAGGGACAGGTGCAAATTCGCGTGGGAGGGACGCTGCAAGATCCTGTAGCGCAAGGAATTGCGAATTTTGAAAATGCAACCGTCCGCGCGCAAGCCTTCCCAGAACCGCTGACAGGGCTGACTGGGACGGTGCGCTTTGAGGGCGATCGTATTCGGGTAGAAGGAATTCGGGGACAGTTGAGTCAGGGACAAGTTGTGGCCCAGGGCGTGATTCCGCTGTCTGTGCCTTTTGCTGAGGGCGATGTCGATGTGGCTAATCCTTTGACTGTAAATTTAGACAAGTTGGCAGTGAACCTCAGAGGATTGTACAGCGGCGGCGTGGTCGGTCAAGTGCAGGCAAGGGGCACGGCTAGGCGCCCGCAGTTAAGCGGTAATATTGAACTGTACAACGGCGAAGTATTTCTCCGGAGTCCCGGCGGCGGCAGAACTGAGTTAGCTTCTTCCTCTTCTGCTTCTGATTCTGATTCCACATCTTCCGCTTCCCCTGCGACGGAGGTTTCTGATTCCCCTACAACTGAGGTTTCTCCTTCTCCTGCGACTCCGACTTCCCCTTCTCCTTCCCCTTCCTTTGAAGTTGGATTGAACGATTTGCGGCTGAATTTGGGCCGGGGAATTCGGGTAACGAGTGCGCCGATATTGAGTTTTCAGGCGACTGGGGGTTTGACGGTGAATGGAACTTTAGATGACCTTCGCCCCGAGGGTACGATTCGGTTGACTTCGGGGTCGGTGAATTTGTTTACGACGCAGTTTAGACTCGATCGAGGATACCCGCAGACTGCTACCTTTGTACCAACACAAGGACTCGATCCGACGCTGGATGTGAGATTAGTAACTTCGGTGCAGCAAGTAACGCGGTTCCGCACTCCCGGCACATCTGTAGCCTCTGAAATAGCAGACGAACCAACAAGTTTCGGCAGCGTGCGGAGTGTGCGAGTTCAAGCGTTAGTGCAGGGAAAAGCTTCTCAGTTGGGGGAAAATCTGGAGTTGAGGAGTTCTCCGAGTCTATCAGACACAGAGATTGTAGCGCTGTTGGGTGGCAGTTTCGTGCAGACTTTGGGACAGGGAGACAGTACGCTGGCGATCGCAAATTTAGCGGGTGCGGGTTTCTTGAACAACATTCAATCTGCGATTACTAACGCCACTGGATTGAGCGAATTTCGCTTATTTCCCACTCGGATTAGAGGTAACGAAGGAAAAACTGCTAGTTCCAGTTCCGCTGCGGGTTCTCTCGGTTTAGGTTTAGAAGTTGGGTTTGACATCACGCGCAATATTTCAGCATCAATCATCCGAGTTTTGTCAGCCAATCAACCGACAGAATTTACTGTGCGCTATCGATTGAGCGATAAACTTTTACTCAGGGGTTCGAGTGATTTTCAAGGAGACAATCGCGTCACCGCTGAATATGAAGTGAGGTTTTAGGCATCAGCAAACAGCAAACAGCAAACAGTTACAATTTCTCAATAATTTGCTATAATATTAACAGCAGCAAATTGATACTGCTAACCCCACACACAAGGTTATAGGAGTTAAGTCAAATGGCAAACAAACTCCAAGTTAATACACAGTCGATCGGCTACAGCGACTTTTACTGGAACCGCTTTAGTCCGAGAGTGGCGACTATCAGCAGCGTCCGCAACGCCAATCACTGGGACGGCGGATTTCTCACCTATATTGCATTTCCCACAAAAGTAGAAGCTACAGCAGCAATGAAACATTTGCTCTTGAATCAAAAAGCTGCTGATGTCGATATGCGGAAAGCCAAGCGAATGAAAGCAAAAGGCATTCGGTGGGAACTCAAAATTCGGGGTTTAGCTTTTAATGAAGTGCTGAAGCTTGCGACGATGGATATAACTGGAAAGCTAGAGATGTCCGCTGCAGCTACTACTCAAGCCACAGGCTGATAATTGAAAAACTTCGTAGTTGCGCTAAGGGTGGTAAAGCGCAACTACCAACCTAAAAATCCCTAAAATATTGCATTTTTCTTCTTCCCTCTTCCCTCTTCCTTCTCTAATATGCGTTTCATCAGCCCCAAAACAGACTTTGCATTCAAAAAAATCTTCGCTTCTTCCGAACATCCAGAAATTTTAATCAGTTTCCTAAATGCAATGCTGTATAACGGAGAACCAACCATCCAAGAATTAGAAATAATTGACCCTTATTCAGCAGGAAGCGTTACAGGATTGAAAGACACTTACCTGGATGTCAAAGCCAAGATTACCGGCAACAAAACCGTGATCGTGGAAATGCAGGTACTCAACGTCGCCGCCTTTGAAAAACGGGTAGTATACAATGCAGCCAAAACCTATTCTACTCAACTCAAAGCTGGAGAAGGTTATTTAAAATTAAATCCGGTCATTGCTTTAACAATTACCGACTTTATCTTATTTGAAAACACCGAAAAACTAATCTCTAACTTTGAATTCACAGAAACCGAAGAGAAATTCGTCTATCCCAACTGCGAGTTAAAGTTAGTGTTTGTCGAGTTACCGAAATTCAAAAAAGAATTGAATGAACTTGAAACTCTGCCGGAAAAATGGATTTACTTTATGAAAAACGCGCCCTCTTTGGAAGCTGTACCAGATACATTGGGGTCTATTGAAGAGATTAATACTGCGCTGGGAATTGCCAACCGAGCAAATTTGACACTAGACGAATTGAATGATGTAGATAAACGAGAAATGTTTATCCAAGACCAAATCGGGTCTGTGATGAAAGGGATAGAAATTGGTCTACAGCAGGGGATTGAACAGGGAATACAACAAGGAATCGAACAAGGAATCGAACAAGGAATCGAAAGGGGTAAAATTGAGGGGGAAATAGGGTTAATTATGCGTCAGATAGTGCGGCGGGTGGGTGATGTTACACTGCAAGTTCAAACTCGCATCCAGGGGTTATCTGGGGAACAGTTAGATGATTTGGGAGAAGCTTTGTTGGATTTTAGGAGTAAAGAGGATTTGATCGCGTGGTTGGATTCTGCGGGATGAACTGAGGAGTTAAACAGAGAGTCAATCGATTTTAGATTTTAGATTTTAGATTTTAGATTGAAGCATTGAGCCCACGGATAAATTCGGGGGCTTGTTTATCGGATACAAGTCAGGGATTTTTAACGTGGATTTGGTAGAATTCCCAATCTCTGCATTCATTTAAACTTTAGTATCTGCGGGAACTTCCCTCTGTACCAGCATCCAACCTAACAGCGCTAAAATAAGACCGAGAATGAGAAATCCTACATCCCAAGCTAACTCGTTGATACCGGGTTTGACGTGGTGGATTCCCAAAATTTGATGGTCAACAATGCCTTCAACAAAGTCAAACAATCCAGCACCAATTAATATTGAACCGAAAAAAGTTTGAGTTAACAAAGGAACATCTTTGCGCTTCACAGCACTCCACAAACAGAAGATTCCCGCCACTGTTACCAACCAATCCGCAGCGTGAAACAATCCATCTCCGAGGGTATTCAATTCTAAACCGGCAACAGTAGCATCGGTTTTAACGCTACTAAACATATGGTGCCACTGGAGGAGTTGGTGCAGCACAATGCCGTCAAAAAAGCCGGATTGACCGATACCGAGGAGAATTCCTGCGATAATTAGAGGTCGGCGGTTGTTAACAGCGGTGGTTGGTGCGTTTGTGCGATCGTCCAATGGAAAACCTCCGATGCTTTAAATGCTGAGCCTGGGTCTGTGAAGGGATTTACCAGTACATTTTTTAGTTTTGCTGGGGAGGAGGGGCGATCGCATCATCCGCGAGATAGATTTCTGGATACTCTTGATGCTTAATGCCAACTACAAATCTAGTTTATAATTTGATTAACTATTCATCAACAGTCATATTCTCAAACAAAATAGGTTGAATTTGCCTCAAAACTTCCTCAATTATATCTGATCGACATTCACTAAGAAAACTTGCTTGCCTTGCGCGATAATCTTGCATAACGGAGTTGATCCGTCATAATTACACCTGTTATCGCTTCACTTTCTGGAATGGGAACATAAAACGGATTTTTGCGTTGTGTGTTGCTGATGGGACAGACGAACACAAACCCCATTTTTTTGTTAAATTTAGTTTGACTCACCACCAGTGCGGGCCTAGTCCCCATTTGTTCGTGTCCTGCTTGAGGCTCAAAATTGAGGCGAATAAAATGACCTCGTTCGGGGATATAGTTTACCAAACTTCCTCTCCTTCTGGTTTTCCCCAAGAGACTTCTTCGCTAGATTCTATTTCGCCTGCCAATAATTCATCTAGGGTATACTTTGATATTTTATTATTTACAGGCTCTACGACCAGTTTCCCATTTTCTATGCTGCAAATTACTGAATCTTCGGCTTTAAGGTTGAGAAACTTTACTATGTAGTCTGGTATTGGCAAAGCCAAGGAATTACCTAATTTGCTGATGTGTATTTTGGCGGTCATACATTTGCGATGTTAACACTCAGGTTTATTTATTGTAACACAATATTGGGCGGGGCGGGTTTATTGAGATTGCTGTTTATAAACATAGAGGTTGGTGAACCCGCCCATACATAACCTTTGTCTATGAAAATACTGCTTCTACGGCTTTCGGCAATGCGATGGGTACGAAATATGCGACTGGATACAAATAATCTTCGCCGGATTCATCAATAACTCGGATAAATTGATGTTCGGCAGCGCGACTATCGGGTATTATTCGATAGATTTTTCGCACTTCCAAGGATGCTTGATAGTCTTGATTGTTAATGCAAACTACAAATCTGATTTCTAAGTTAAACTTCAACATATTTGCATAAAGTAGTCTGTTCAGAAGCAGTTGCCTCTGTCAAAATAATCGTCCTCTCAGTAGTCAATTCCCATGTGTCGCGAGGCGAATTTGTTTCTACATATCGTTTAACCAAGCCATCAGCAGCCAGTTTTTTTAAGACAACCATCATGTCAGGTTCTCGCGGTACATCTCGACGGGAAAGTGCATTCGCGAGTTCGTACCAACTCCACTTTCCTTGACCTTTAGCTACTAATTCCAGCAGCACTAATTCAAGCTGGGTTAATTGAGTTAGGTTTTTCATTCTTTTTATTGTATAACTTAGCCAACTCGAAAAGATTGCCCCATCGCTTGAAATTCTTGAGTCTCTTCTCGCTGTAGCTGCTGTCTAATTTTGGCAAATTTCCTAACTGTTTCCACAGAGTACAACCGTTCTCCACAGCTTAGGCAAACTTCAGCGGATACTTTTAAGATAGCAGTATGCTTGCCGCCCCGTAAAAGTTTATCGACTTCTTTGATAACTATTTCACCGCCGCAAATTGGGCATTTTTCTACAGATAGCATTGTTAATTTCTCCTTTGTATCCAATTAATCCATCGATTTGCATCTGGACGATAAACTGTGATTAGGATGGCTAGTTTATTACTAGGGACATAAGACCAAACACTGTGAATAGGATCGCCTCTAAAGCTTTCACCATAGATTAGGTATCGGGGATAGGGTTTTTCTTTGGGATAATTTTCTATGATTTCACCATAAAGGACGGAAAAGTAGATTTCATCAAATGAGAGATTATCATCGTCTGCTTCTTCATCAGCATGGTCTGTAATTCGCACCCTATTTTCTAATATTGCTTCTCTGATATCGTTTAGATTCATTCGTTGAAAGATAAGTTTGCCGGGAGGGAGAGTGGGATGCAGAAAATCCAGAAATTTTAGCGGTGGCTGAAAAATTTGTTTTTGCTAACTCTTATAACCCGTAAGTGGCGGGGCAGATACTACAAGAAACTACGCGAAAGCCTAAAGAAAGTGAGGACTGCCAGTGCCAGGTATCGGAAACGTAGAATTGGCGAGGTTTCGTGCTTAAAGCCTCTGTTATAAATCTTCACGAAACTCTGTAACCCTTAGATGTTACACTCTACAAGTCTCGACGCGAGAGAAGAGAACGCCCCACAACAAGCCC
This sequence comes from Microcoleus sp. AT3-D2, assembly GCF_036705715.1. Classification (NCBI taxonomy): domain Bacteria; kingdom Bacillati; phylum Cyanobacteriota; class Cyanophyceae; order Oscillatoriales; family Microcoleaceae; genus Microcoleus; species Microcoleus sp. AT3-D2. Next base: position 86,426 of record NZ_JAUBVE010000009.1, read on the forward strand.
CCCACCAACCACCCCATCAGTTAACTTTCCCTTCACACACGGGAGGTGTCCTATAGGTGCTTTGGTGTTGAATTTTAGATCATTATAGTGCAACCATTTACTACTATTCACACGCCAACCTACCCGATCGCCAAAAGCTGCCCAAATTTTCCGATCATATTCTCTGCTTCCCCCCAGACTTTCATAGATGCGTTTCTGCACCGAAAAGCCGAAACGTCCGTTACTGTATTTTACCCAAAGTTGGTCAATAGTTCGTAAGTCTTCACAGGGGAATCGATCGATATCTTCACCCCTCAGCCAGCCATCCTTTGTTCTCCCCGCTACTTCCAGCATTTTTATTGCCGTTTCCCCATCCGCCTCTTGCCATTTTCCGCTAGCCAACAGCCGATCGAGTTGACGATAATCAACTCCTTTTGCTGAAATCAATTTTACAGGTTGTGGCGGTGGCTGCGGGCTAGGAATGGTTGGTGAAACACCCCCTCTTTGCCCCCCATTACCAAGGGTAGGTTGTGGAAGCATAGCCAACCATTTTTGAACCGACTGAGGGCGTTTTGTCGCATCCATTTCCATCCCTTTCATAATTGCCCGATGCACCGCATCGCTAATATTAGGATTAATCTGAAACGGCGGCTTTAAAGGATGATTTAAAGCCCTCATAAATGCAGGAGTTGGTGGTGTTTTCGTTAGCAAATAGTATAGCGTTGCTGCCAGAGCATAAACATCTGTGTACTCAGCAAATCTGCCAATCTTCCCGTACTGTTCGGGAGGTGCAAAACCGTGTGTTAGCCCCAAAGTCATTTGCTGAGTGCGATCGGGAATAAAACCCCGTGCCAAACCAAAGTCAATCAAAACTGCATCAAAATTGTCGCGTACCATAATGTTCTCTGGCTTGATATCCCGATGTAGCAAACCTTTTTCGTGAACTACTATTACCGCTTCTGCCACTTTGCGGATGTAGTTTAAAGCTTCGGTTTCCCACAGGATACCGCGCTTTTCTACCAATTTCCACAAATCTTTCCCTGCCACATATTCCATCGCAATACAAGGCAAATCACCATCAATGAAATAGTTGTCTATTTGCACAATATTAGGATGTTTGCACAAAGATAGCAGTAGCGCCTCATCCCGGAATTTGTCCCGATACCAGCCAAAATTTGGATCTCTCAATAAGTCGTCTTTCAGCGTTTTGATGACAACCCGCTGGCTGTTTTGCGCCTTCTGTGCTAGGTACGTGGCCCCAAAACCGCCCTCGCCCTTGTCTATCTTGCGCTCAATAATATACCGATCGCCATTTAACCGCTGCCCCGGTGTCCAAACCATTCTCCTCACCGCCAACCAATATTAATTTTTATCTCGGCCTAGCCTGTATTTTAACTGTATTTTCTAAGTTCGGTTTAGTTCCACGGGCCCAACTTCAGTTCGCCTTCCCGGTGATGGTTGGCTTTGAGTTCGATCGCCCTTTTCCGACATAATTCGATCAACAAATTCGCCACAATTTCATTAAGAATCCTAAATCCCAAAACCTCTTTGCCCAAACAGTCCCCTTATGTGCAAACCTAAAAAACAGCAGACACAATTTTATAAACTCTAATTAAAGAACCCTAGCAACCAGTTATGCAAACTCTGCCGAACCCCACTAAAACCCTCACCACCGAACCAATCTTCGACACCACCATCAAACGCCGCAAAACCCGTCCCGTCAAAGTCGGTAGCGTCACCATCGGCGGCGGCTACCCAATCGTCGTACAATCGATGATTAACGAAGACACCCTCGACATCGACGGTTCAGTCGCCGGAATTCGGCGCTTGCACGAGATTGGCTGCGAAATCGTCCGCGTCACCGTGCCCAGCATGGCCCACGCTAAAGCTTTAGCCGAAATCAAGCAAAAACTGCACGCCACCTACCAACCAGTTCCCCTCGTCGCCGATGTCCACCACAACGGCATGAAAATTGCCCTCGAAGTGGCGAAACACGTAGACAAAGTGAGAATTAATCCCGGACTTTACGTGTTCGAGAAGCCGAAAGCCGACAGAACCGAATACACCGACAGCGAATTCGCGGAAATTGGCGAAAAAATCCGCGAAACCCTGGAACCTCTGGTGATTTCCCTGCGCGACCAAGGCAAAGCTTTGCGAATCGGCGTTAATCACGGTTCCCTCGCCGAACGGATGCTTTTTACCTACGGCGACACGCCCGAAGGCATGGTGGAATCGGCCCTGGAATTTATCAAAATTTGCGAATCCCTCGACTTCGGAAATATCGTACTTTCCCTGAAAGCCTCCCGCGCACCGGTGATGGTTGCTGCTTACCGCTTGATGGTGCACCGGATGGACGAACTCGGCATGGATTACCCGCTGCATTTGGGCGTCACGGAAGCAGGAGACGGCGAATACGGCCGCATCAAATCCACCGCAGGCCTCGCACCGCTGCTGACTGACGGTATCGGCGACACCATCCGCGTCTCGCTGACAGAGGCCCCAGAAAAGGAGATTCCCGTCTGCTACAGCATTCTGCAAGCCTTGGGACTGCGGAAAACGATGGTTGAGTATGTCGCTTGTCCTTCCTGTGGCCGCACGTTGTTTAATTTAGAGGAAGTGTTACACCAAGTGAGAGAGGCTACGAAGCATCTCACCGGTTTGGATATAGCAGTAATGGGCTGTATTGTCAATGGCCCGGGAGAAATGGCTGATGCTGATTACGGCTACGTCGGGAAGCAACCGGGTTATATTTCGCTGTACCGGGGCCGGGAAGAAATTAAGAAAGTCCCGGAAGACCGAGGGGTGGCAGAATTGATTGACTTGATTAAATCGGACGATCGCTGGGTTGATCCTTAATTGCTGTCGATCGCCCCTAGGGAGTGTTTTAAACCCGGAGATCCCCCCTAACCCCCCTTAGCAAGGGGGGGACAAGAGCGCTCGAAGTCCTTGTTAAGGGGACAAGAGGGATATTTCGTCCCCCTTCTCAAGGGGGATTATCGCTGGGTAGAACCTTAATTGCTGTCGATCGCCCCTAGGGAGTGTTTTAAACCCGGAGATCCCCCCTAGCCCCCCTTAGTAAGGGGGGGGATAAGAGCGCTCAAAGTCCTTGTTAAGGGGACAAGAGGGATATTTCGTCCCCCTTCTCAAGGGGGATTATCGCTGGGTACAACCTTAATTGCTGTCGATCGTCCCTAGGGAGTGTTTTAAACCCGGAGATCCCCCCTAACCCCCCTTAGCAAGGGGGGGACAAGAGCGCTCGAAGTCCTTGTTAAGGGGGGACAATAACGCTCAAAGTCAACCCCTACTCCCCTTCTTAAGGGGGATTTAGGGGGATCGAGACTTTGATACAAACGAAAGAGATAGAGGGTTTCAGTCTTAAGTTGACACCGCAGAACTCGGCAAAGTTGAATAATATCTGTACCCCAAATACGAGCAGGCCTTGCCTGTGTTAGATTGAGCGTAATTATTCTGAACTCTTTTCCTCCCGCGCGTCAGACAAATGGTTATAACAAAACGAGGGCTTGTTCTAAGTGCAGCAGCAGTGGTACTCACTGCCGTAACTCTTGCGAACGCTGGTTGCAGTTCTAAATCTCTGGCTTCTTTTCGGGGAAGCCCTAAAGAGTTAGTTGATGAAGTTTGGCAGATTATTGACAAAAGTTATGTAGATGGCACTTTTAACCAGGTTGACTGGAAAGCGGTGCGGAATGATTATTTGAACCGGACTTATACCAGCGACGAGGAAGCTTACAAAGCAATTCGGGAAATGCTGAAGAAGCTGGATGATCCTTATACGCGGTTTATGGACCCTCAAGAGTTCAGAAATATGCAGGTTGAAACTTCTGGGGAACTGACAGGAGTTGGGATTCAGTTGACTCAAGATGAGGAAACCAAAAAGTTGGTGGTGATTTCGCCGATCGAAGATACCCCTGCTTTTAGTGCTGGTATTCTGGCAAAAGATATCATTACTAAGATAGACGGCAAGAGCACAGAAGGCATGGATACGAATCAAGCAGTAAATTTGATTCGCGGTCAGGTGAATACTGAGGTGACGCTGACTATTTTGCGGGACAACAAGGAATTAGACTTTAAACTGAAACGCGCTAAAATTGAAATTCATCCTGTGCGGAAGTCGGTGCAGAAAACTCCCATCGGAGAAGTCGGCTATATTCGCTTAAATCAGTTCAGTGCGAATGCTGCATCGGAAATGCGATCGGCAATTAAGGATTTGGAACAGAAAAAGGTGAAGGGCTATATTTTAGACTTGCGTTCCAATCCCGGCGGGTTGCTGTACGGAAGTATTGAAATTGCTCGGATGTGGCTCAAAGAAGGTACGATCGTCTCCACGGTCGATCGAATCGGTGAGGCCGATAAACAAACGGCAAATAAGGGAGCGATCACAGACAAACCGTTAGTTATACTTGTAGACGGCGGTTCAGCAAGTGCTAGCGAGATTCTATCCGGTGCTTTGCAAGACAACAAACGCGCGGTTTTGGTGGGAACAAAGACATTTGGTAAAGGTTTAGTTCAGTCAGTACGAGGCGTGGGAAATGGTGCCGGTTTGGCGGTGACAATTGCCAAGTATTTTACTCCCAACGGCACTGATATCAACAAGGCCGGGATTGAACCGGATTTTAAGGTAGAACTCACCGAGGCTCAAAAACAGGAATTGAGGCGCGATCGGGAGAAAATTGCTACGACAGGCGATCCGCAGTACGCGAAAGCTATGGAAGTTTTGACACAGCAAGTTACTGGTAAAACAGGGAACAATAAGGCGGAGTCGAAACCGAATGCTGCGCCACCTAAACCGACTGCGGCGCAAGCAAAACCGAGTGCAGTACCTTCTAAATCTAAGTAGAAAACCTGTTTAGGGTTTCAGTTAAAAAAAAGCATTCGGGGGAAGATTTACGGCTAAAAGCCAAGATTTTAAACTCGAATGCTTCGCTATTTTTGGCAATCCGTCAATGCGACTCATATCAATTCCGGTTACACTCCTTATGATATAGAGGACACGGCAATGCCGTGTCCCTACCGAAAATAATATTGTAGGGACACGGCACTGCCGTGTCCTAATTTTGGCTAATAATTCCGATGCTACCGGAAACGATATCACGTTAGCTTTCGCGATGCGGAGGAAAGTAATAGTAATTCGTCATTGCGGCTGGCATTTGCCGGCGCGAATTAATCCGATGCGGCGGGCGATGGCATCTTCGGGCGAATCGTAAGGGCCCCACTTTTCAATAATACTGGGGTTTTGTTCTTCGAGTTGCGCGATTGGCAAAATTTCGCAATTACCCGCAGGACGTTTGACAATATAAAATTTGGGTGTTTCTGTCATAGCTAAATTCGTCAAATAAAAGCTGGATACTAACTAGGCAATTGGCTCATTATATCAAATAGGCAAACAGCACTACCCTGCCCAAGGCGTGTCTTAGCGTTAAACTCGCAGTCCGACAGTAGTTGAAACCCCTGCCGGACTGCGGATTTAACCGCATGGAATTAATAAGAATTAAAAAAAACTAACACTTTCGGAAGATGCCACAATATTTATCTATGATCAAAATATAGACATTTGTCTAAACAGGGCATTAAACCATTTCAAAAGTGGCGAAATATTCTAATCAATACCAAAAAAACCATGCAATTTTTGCCCAAAACAATCCCCGAAATTCAACCAGAAATCCTACCAGTTAACGAATCACCGCCAGAACTTGTTACTTTCGATGTTGGCGGGATGAAATGTGCCGGCTGCGCTAAAGCTGTGGAACGCCAACTCATGCAGTATTCAGGCGTAATTTCAGCTTGCGTTAACTTGGCCGTAGAAGTCGCGACGGTTGAGTGTCAACCGGGGGCTGTCGATGCAGAGGCTTTAGCGAAAAAGTTGACTGATAATGGATTTCCCTCTCAGTCTCGTTTAGGAGAAAATCAGCGGGAAGCAGAAGCGGCAACAATTGAACGGCGGCGGCAAGAAATTAGACAGCAAATCAAGCAATTGACGATCGCCCTTATTTTAATTATCCTATCCGGTTTAGGTCACGTACTCGGCACAAAAGCCCCTATTCTCAGCAATATTTGGTTTCACTGGGGACTCGCCACCCTAGCTTTGCTGCTACCGGGCCGCCCGATTATCGTTGACGGGTGCCGCAGTTTGTGGCGAAATGCACCCAACATGAATACTTTGGTAGCTTTAGGTGCTGTTACAGCTTACACCGCTAGCAACGCGGCGCTGCTGTTTCCACGGATGGGATGGGAGTGCTTTTTTGATGAACCGGTGATGCTGTTGGGCTTTATTTTGTTGGGAAAAACTCTCGAACAGCAAGCCAGACGGCGTGCTGCATCAGCTTTGCAAGCTTTAATCGCTTTGCAACCGGCGAAAGCCCGCTTAGTTGATTTTAAAATCCCGAGTTTAGATTTGCGATCGCAAGAATTGCCTTTAAACTCGACATCAGAAGTCTACGATCCACAATACATTGAAATTCCTGCCGATCGCGTCCGAGTCGGAGAATGGCTGCAAGTTTTGCCAGGGGAAAAAATACCAGTAGACGGCGAAATTTGCGAAGGCAAAACAACAATAGATGAGTCGATGCTGACTGGCGAATCAATGCCGGTTTTGAAGCAACCAGGAGATACAGTTGCGGCGGGAACTATCAATAAATCCGGGGCAGTTGTGATGCGGGCAACTCGCACCGGTAAGGAAACAACTGTAGCTCAAATGGTGGCTTTGGTGCAGGCAGCCCAAACTCGCAAAGCGCCGATTCAAAATTTAGCTGATACTGTCGCCGGATATTTTGTTTATGGGGTAATGGGGATATCGCTTTTAACTTTCCTATTTTGGTATTTTGCCGGCACTCATATTTGGCCTTCTGTGCTTTTAGGACACGATATTGGGCATGGGGCAATGGGCATCGGGCATGGGGTATTGGGCATGGGAAATGAATTGCCAATTATCCATTATCAATCGCCTTTGCTCTTAAGTTTGAAATTGGCGATCGCAGTTTTAGTCATCGCTTGTCCTTGCGCTTTGGGACTGGCTACCCCAACTGCAATTTTAGTCGGTTCTGGCATCGGGGCGGAACGCGGGCTTTTAATTCGGGGTGGTGATGTTTTAGAACGGGTGCATCAATTAGATACGGTGGTTTTTGACAAGACTGGCACTCTGACAACCGGAAATCTCACACTCACAGATTATTTGCCGATTTTCCAGAATTCGGAGTGGGATTTGAACTCAGATATTAATGTTGGCAACAAACAAGATGCCTCTTCCACAATAGATGGAGTTTCTGGCAGAGTTGACTCAAAACTGCTGCAAATTGTGGCGACGGTGGAAAGCGGCGCTTGTCATCCCATCGCCGCAGCGATTTTGCTGGAAGCTCAACAGCAAGGTTTGCCGCTGCTAGCTGCTGAGGATTTCTGCACGGAACCGGGCTTGGGGGTTTCTGCTTTGGTGGAGGGCCGGCGGGTGTTCGCGGGAAATGCTGAGTGGATGAAGGAGCAGGGGGTCGCTGTGGCGACGCAATTGTCGGGGTCTTTGCAAGGCAAAACGGCGGTTTACGTAGCTTCTGAGGGCGTTTTGCTGGGGGTAATCGGGCTAAAAGATACTCTGAGGCCGGATGCTAAGGCGGCGGTGGAACGTTTGCGGGGCATGGGATTGCGGGTGATGATGCTGACGGGCGATACGCCGTCGGCGGCGGCGACGACGGCGCAGCAGCTAGATTTGACGGCGGCTGATGTTTTGGCCGGGGTGCGGCCGGAGGGGAAGGCGAGGGCGATCGCGACTTTGCAAGCCCAAGGCTGTAAAGTGGCTGTGGTGGGCGATGGTATCAATGACGCCCCGGCTTTGGCTCAAGCTGATGTCGGTATCGGTTTGCACTGCGGTACTGATGTCGCTGTTGAGACAGCTCAAATTGTGCTGATGCGAAATGCTTTGATGGATGTTGTTGAGTCGATCGAGCTGGGGCGCGCTACTTTTAATAAGATTCGCCAAAATTTATTTTGGGCTTTTGGTTACAATACTCTGGGAATTCCGGTGGCAGCGGGTATCTTGCTGCCTGCAACCGGAATTCTACTCAGTCCTGCCGCGGCCGGAGCATTTATGGCGTTTAGTTCTGTTAGCGTGGTTACAAATTCTTTGTTTTTGCGCCGGGGATTTCGAGCTTAAATTTAGGGATTGCATATAAAAGTCGGAGGCCATCGGTCATTAGCTAGAAACTAATGACTAATGACCTCATCCCAAGACGGATACAAGCCCCCCACACCAGGAGTCGAGAGCAAAGAAGTTTCCAGATTAGTTCGAGACTCCAAATTTATCTGTGGAGTCACTCTAAAATCTAAAATGTAAAATCGACTGACTGATGGCTACAGTGCCATACTTTCCAAGAGTCGCCAATTATTGTTGTTCATAATTGAACGACTCACTAGCTCGAACATTTGACGGCAGTGGTTGTTGGTTTGCAGGGGCAGTTCTTCGTTTTTAATCACGAAGTTCATGCGAACCTCTGAGTCGCTGGCCGTGTTTTTCTCAATTAGGACTTCTGCGGTGACAAGTTTGGCAATCGAAACTTGACCTGGGAGCTCGCGAGCCATGACGGAATCTCCTGTATTGTAGATAATATCAAGATTGCATGACTCTAAAATTTCAATCAGGGATTGACGGAGACGGTCGATCGGAACGGCAACGATAAAAAAACCAGTATAGCGAGCCATAGACAACTCCAGCCGTGAGGCATTTAGACTTTATTATCATACCGAACCTAGAACAGATCCACAGAACAATATAGATTTATTTTATTGAGATGGGAAGTTAGGGCAATGAAGGGCAAACTTATCGTGTTTGAGGGGGTTGAAGGTGCGGGTAAAACTACGCAAATGCAGCGCTTGATACAGTTTCTGCAAGGAAGTTGCTTTCTGAGAGTCCGCTTGGTGGCTACTCGCGAACCGGGGGGTACTGAGCTGGGAAGGGGACTACGACATTTGTTGCTGAAACAAGATGGGGGCGAATCTGTATCCGATCGAGCAGAATTACTAATGTACGCTGCCGATCGCGCTCAACACGTCGAAACTTTTCTTAAACCCGAGTTATCTAAGGGAACGATTGTTTTATGCGATCGCTTTACTGACTCTACGATTGCTTATCAGGGCTACGGCCGCGGTCTTAACTTAAATTTAATTAAGCAGTTGAATGAAATTGCCACCGGCGGCTTGGAAAGCGATCTGACTTTGTGGCTGGATATTAATGTGGAGGCGGGTTTGGCGAGGGTAAGGGCTCGGGGAGGGTGCGATCGGATCGAGCAAGCTGATTTGAAGTTTCACCGCCTTGTGCAGCAAGGTTTTTCGGAGTTAGCCGAGGCAAATAAATCTCGAATTGTCCCGATAAATGCCGATCGGCCTGAATATGAAGTCGCTCAGGAAATTCAAGCTATTGTAACTCGCAGGTTAGAAGCTTGGGGATATTTAAATAATACCAATTCTGAAAAATAGCGCTAGATAATTTGTAGAGACACAGCAATGCCCTGTCCTGCTGTGGCAACTTACAATTTAACTTCTTAACTCAAAATAATTATTTAGCATTCCGTTAAAACACAATAACCTTTTGGTATTATTATAGCAACCACCCCCGACGATTAAGATGTTCTTAATTGCTGAAACCCTAGATTTTATTCCTTCATCCTGATATCCGTTACATCCGTTACATCCCGTACATTGCTCGTTGCCGAACTTCCTTTTTTCTGAGCAAACATGAATTATTTTACATCATTAATCGGACAAGAGCGAGCAGTAGAATTGCTAACTCAAGCAGTCGAGCAAAACCGAATTGCTCCTGGTTATTTATTTATCGGCTCTAACGGCATCGGCAAAAGTTTAGCTGCTCAGTCTTTCATCGAGCTTTTATTCTCAGCCAATCTTCCCGAAACCAGACTAATAGCCTCCGTTCAAAATCGCGTGCGGCAGCGAAATCATCCAGACTTACTCTGGGTAGAACCAACTTATATGAACCAAGGCAAACGGCTTACACCAAAGGAAGCAGAGGAAGCCGGTTTAAAGCGGAAAGCACCACCACAAATTCGCTTAGAACAAGTTCGAGAAATCGGTGATTTTCTCAGCAGACCGCCGCTAGAAGCAGCGCGTTCAGTCGTAGTTTTGGAACAGGCAGAAACAATGGGTGAGGGAGCCGCTAACGGCTTATTGAAGACATTGGAAGAACCGGGAAAAGCAGCGCTAATCTTAATTGCTCCGACTGTGGAAGCTTTGCTGCCAACTTTGATTTCCCGTTGTCAAAAAATCCAGTTTTCACGACTGAATCTCGAAGCAATGGCACAAGTTTTGCAGCAAGCGGGATTCGCAGAGATTTTGGATCATTCCGAGGTACTGGGGATGGCTCAGGGCAGTCCTGGGGAGGCAATTGCTATTTGGCAGCAACTGCAATCAATACCCGATGATTTGCTGCAAAAGGTGAAGCAGTTGCCTCAAAATCTGCGGTCTGCTTTGGAATTAGCCAAGGAAATTGATAAAACTTTAGATACTGAATCTCAGTTGTGGTTAATCGATTATTTACAACACTGTTACTGGCAGCAATTTTTGGCAGGGGGAATTAGTCGATCGCCCTTAGAGCCCTTGGAAAAAGCACGACAATATTTGCTAAACTACGTACAGCCGCGATTAGTTTGGGAATGCACACTGATGGGAATATGTCAAGCATAATTTATTGCCAAGTTTGAACCCAATACGATGAGTAACATGATGGAAAAAGCCACATTTGCCGCCGGTTGTTTTTGGGGAGTTGAACACAAGTTTCGCGCCGTTGCTGGTGTCGTCTCGACTGTTGCAGGCTACACAGGAGGTCACTGGCCGAATCCCTGCTACCTGGATGTTTGTGCTAGAGTCACTGGTCACGCTGAATCTGTGCTGATAGAGTACGATCGATCGCAGGTGAGTTACGAAGCACTGCTAGATGTATTCTGGAACTGTCACGATCCTACCCAAATCAACCGCCAAGGCCCCGACAGAGGCGAACAGTACAGGTCGGTGATTTTTTATCACAATTCCGAACAAGAAAAAGCCGCTCGCGCATCCAAACAAAAATTGCAAACTTCCGGTAAATACGACAAAGATATTGCAACCGAAATAAAACCTGCTGGTGAATTTTATATGGCAGAGGATTACCACCAGCAATATATTGAGAAAAAGCGGCATTCGTCAAAAGTTATTAGTTAAAAAGTAGGCAAACTCGACAAAAAATAAAATATCGTAGGGGCGGATAAGGCAATGATATATACTAGCCGCCAGTTTATTATTAATGCAAAACTCTGCCTCTCCCAAGCCATGTTTATTTCCACCTGCTTAGTAATAAATCATTAGTGATGAGATAGTGTTTGGTAGGGGAAATCCCCCCGTGGTAGGTCGATGCGATGGGGATGCGACACGAATCTCAGCTTTGACAATTGCTAAAAGAATATAGATGCGGGGCGGGGAATGCCACTCTGAAGAAGATCGCGTTTTAAACAGCTTGTTACGCAAGTCATAATATTATAAAAATGCTGTAGTAGTTGGGCGCGTAATACCCAAACAATTTTGCAAGAAAGCCTAAATAAAGATTGGGCATTTCTGTCTCAATTTTCTTGAGTAATCCCACTTTTTGCGTCCTGGACTGTAGTCATTAGTCAGATGACAGAAGGAAAAGGGAAGAATATCTAGTTTGGCAGTCTTGCTTGTTTATTTGCTAAGCTAGAGGTGGCGCTCTGTCATCAATAAACTTTAGATTTATGCACAGGTTATTAACTGGGAAACTGCGAATAGAGTATTTAACAATACCAATCGCTAATCTTCCAGCAAATCTATCCGGTACTAAAATTGTACAGCTTACAGACTTTCACTATGACGGGGTGCGACTGTCGGAATGGTTGCTAGAAGAGGCGATTGCAGCAGCCAATGAAGCCGAACCAGACCTGATTTTTTTAACTGGTGACTTTATTAGCTATGACCCCGCACCTATTTACGGCTTAGTGCAGCGATTGAAAAACTTGCAAAGTCGGGTGGGAATTTACGCGGTTTTGGGCAATCATGACCACTACTGGCCGGAGGCAAAAAGAGAGGTTACTAAGGCTTTAAATAGCGTCGGGATTCGGGTTTTGTACAACGAAGCAATCTATCCTTTGGGTTCTGAATTGGCTTTAGTTGGGTTAGCAGATTTTTGGTCGGGCGATTTTGCGCCTAAACCTGTAATGACATCCATAAATCCCGCGATTCCTCGGATTGTCTTGTCTCACAATCCTGATACTGCTGAAAAGCTGCAAAATTGGCGGATTGATTTGCAGTTTTCTGGGCACACTCACGGTGGTCAAATTGTTATTCCTGGTATCGGCCCTTTGTACGCTTGGGTCAGAAAAATTGGCTATTTGATTCCTAAACGAATCCGAAAGTTCATTCCTTTTATGTCGGCTTGGGATCGAGTAGTTACTCACTGGGAATGGGCTAGCGGTTTGCATCAGGTTGGGAGTAATTTGCTGTACGTAAATCGGGGTTTGGGAACTTATTCGCCGGGGAGGCTATTTTGTCCGCCGGAGGTGACAGTAATTACTTTGGTTTGTCAAGATACGTAAAGGCTGTTTAGGGTGCACACTTTCCCGATAATAGATAATATAGCCGAAGGAAAAAGGAAGTTCGGCAACGGATTCGCTCGACGGATGTAACGGATGTCATGGATGTCAGTCCGATGGAAGAGAAAAGAGGGATTTTTGTACAATTGCTATTATTTTTAATTTGCTTCTCCAAAACGATAGCCTCTGCCGTAGACTGTGTGAATTAGCACAGATTCGCCAGGGGCTTCTATTTTGCGGCGCAGCAGGCGAATTTGAGCGGCTAATACATTGCTGCTGGGTTTTTCGGCTTCACTCCACAAATACTGGTGGATTTGTTCGTGTGTTAGCAATTGACCGGTATGGCGCATTAAGTATTCTAATAACTGACATTCTTTTTCTGATAAGTCAATTGTACGATCGCTCCGATAAGCTAATTGATTGTCGTAGTCTAGCTGTAAATCTGCAACTTGCAGTCGGCCGATAGCAACCTCGGCATCCAAAGTAGGAGGCCGCCGCAACAAGGCGCGGACTCTGGCTAGCAGTTCTCGCAGTTCAAAAGGTTTGACTAAATAGTCGTCTGCACCGGCGTCGAGTCCTTGTACACGATCGTCTACGGTATCTTTGGCGGTGAGAAATAGCACTGGCGTACTCCGTCCTTGCGATCGCAACTTGTGGCAAATTGCCAGTCCGGTTTGTTTCGGCAGCATCCAATCCAAAATTAGCAAATCGTAATTGCCCTGCATGGCTAAATTGCTGCCACTTGCTCCGTCAAATGCCACATCAACTGTATAGCCTTCGCGCGTTAAGACTCGACTCAAAGGGTCAGTTAACTCAACTTCATCATCAACTAAAAGAATCCGCATCCTGATTTCAAATTTGAGATTTGAGATTTGAGTTTAAGTAAACTGATTTTTCCTAGATTTTAATGTGTGGAATACTTTCCGTTTCGCTGTAAGCTGCTGCTACCCATTCCTGGATGGCAGGCAAGGCTAAAATCGCATCCGCATAAGCTTTTGTTACTGAATCTAATTTGACTCCGTAGGTGACAAAACGCATCACAACGGGAGCAAACATAGCGTCAACTATTGTAAATTTTCCGAATAGCATATTGCCGCCTGTTCCGAATTTTTGGCGGCATTCGCGCCAAATGACAAAGATGCGATCGATCTCTGCTTCTACACCGGCAGTCATCCCTTCTCCCGGATAGCGGTTGCGGCAGTCCATCGGCATATTTTCGCGCAAATGTTGGAACCCCGCGTGCATTTCGGCGCAGATGGAACGCGCGATCGCCCGTTCCGCTACATCTGTCGGCCACAAATCATTTGCAAAGCGTTCTGCAACGTATTCGCAAATTGCTAAAGATTCCCACACTTTCAAGTCGCCGTCGATTAAAACTGGCACTTTTCCCGAAGGAGAATAGCGCCGAATTTCTTCATTGGTTGTCGGCCAGTCTAAGGGGATTCTCACCTCGGCAAATTCCAGTCCAGCTTCTTTCATCGCCAGCCAAGCACGCAGCGACCAAGAGGAATAATTTTTATTACCAATAACAAGTGTCAATTCGGTCATAGTTTAACTTTCAGCTATTTGCGATCGTCCGTGCAATTTTAAGTTTTAGAGTTGAATATACAAAGCCGTGAGACTGAATGACGATCCTGTTCCAAGGCTTTCCTTCGGATCGCTTCGCTAACGCTAACGCGCGTTAGCGAAGCCCTCGAAGAGGATCGTCCAGTTCTATGCACCAGCCTGTGCAAGCATTTTACATTAACAACCTCCCAGCGTTCCGCGTTTTTCTGCAAACTGCGATCGGGGGGCGCGATCGAACACGCTTGATTTCACATGAGATGAGAAGCCTCTGTCCCTGGGAACCCTGGCCTGGTTAGCGCTAGGTACAGCTACTGTATAGTCCATTTCCTCCCTCTCTACACCACCGCCTGAGAGGATTTCATCTACTGTAATCTTTTTCAGGGAATCCTGGTCTACACTGTGAAAATTTTCCTCAAATTCTTGATTATTTTCCATACCGACCGCCATTGAAAAACGTGACTCAATAAAAAATTACTAAATATAATATATCCTCAAACAAAAGATCGAGCAATACCCGAAATTTATTTTTCGCTATGAACTCTATGTGTTATTCTGAGTTTGGTAAAAGCTGTTTCTGCTTAGGCCGCGATCTCCCCCTTCCCAAATTAAGAAATTTACCCTCTAAAAATTGACATGATTACTGTTGCACTTCCCAAAGGCGGATTGTTAGGAGATAGCATTCGGCTGTTTAAATCGGTTGGATTAGACTTCAGTGCTTTTCTCGATTCCTCGAACCGACAACTTCAAATTTATGACCCGACAGGCACTGCCAAAGCTTTGTTAGTAAGGACGCACGACGTACCGGTTTATGTGGAATACGGTCAAGCGGATTTGGGGATTGCTGGCTATGATGTTTTGCGGGAAAAAAAGCCGAAAGTTGCCAATTTAATTGATTTAAAATTTGGCAAGTGTCGGCTGTCGGTGGCGGTGAAGGAATCTAGTTCTTATCGGCGAACTGTGGATTTGCCTCCTCACGGTAGAGTTGCTTCTAAGTTCGTACACTGTGCAAGGGAATATTTTCACAATTTGAATTTGCCGGTGGAAATTGTGCCGCTTTACGGTTCTGTCGAGTTAGGGCCGATTACGGGTATGTCGGAGGCAATTGTCGATTTGGTTTCCACTGGCAAAACTTTGCGGGAAAATGGTTTGGTGGAAATTGATGTTTTGTTTGAAAGTTCGGCTTATTTAATCGGTCATCCTTTGAGTTACCGTTTGAATGCGGGGGGGGTTAATGAGCTGATCGGGAAGTTGAGAGAGCAAGTTTTGACAACTGTTTGATGCTAACTCCAATTAAAGTAGACTTATTGCATAAATCTTTCATTGATAAGGAAAGCACAGACGCTACGCCGATACAATACACGATAGTTAGCGACTTTTTCCAGAGTTCTAAACTATTGTGTGGAGTAGGGTTGGGCTTCTAGCCCGCCCTAAAAGTTAAATCTTTATGAGCTACTATTTGCAGGTAGAAAACCTAGTTTTTCCTGGCAGCGATTTATATAAAAACGGACAACTGTATCCGCAGGGTTTTGTTCGATTAGTTGCTGAAAATATCCCAAGGCCGCGACAAATCTTTCGGATTGCCATCCTTGAATTCCTTTGTCAAATAAACCCTGGGTAAGCTGCTTTGCCTCCGAGTCGGGACAGGAGGCTGCCCAGATTTCGTAGATTTCAATAGCTTGCTGCTTGCCACGCGGGGTTACTCGATCAATCCAGCGATAGTAATAATTGTTGCTGGGCAAATGGCACTCAGCAGCAGTCGCCCCAGAAGTAGAAATCATACTCTCTTGTGTTTCCACTTCTAAGTCGCACTTTAATAATAAACTTTCTTTCGAGTGGGAGTTGGAACTTATGCCATTTAGAAATTCTCTCGCATGAACAATGGCATTTTCGCTAACAATAATTTGGCAGCCGTATATTTTAGTTAAATTTTCTAACCGAGAAGCTGTATTTACTACATCGCCGATGACTGTAGAGTCCATGCGGCGATCGGAACCCAAAGTGCCGATCATGCCGATACCTGTGTTAATTCCCGTACCAATATTGACGGGAGATTCTAAATTGTATTTGTGGCGACTGGCATTAAATTCTTGCAAAGTTTCTTGCATGGCTACTGCGGCTTCGATCGCATCCATGGCGTGAGAATTGGGCTTGTCAAATACTGCCATGATTGCATCGCCTAGGTATTTGTCAATAAACCCGCCGTGAGACGTTATGCACTCGTTCATTTTAGTGAAAAAAGCGTTCAACCATTCAAAAGTCTCGCGAGCTTGTTGAGATTCGGCGATCGTAGTAAACCCGCGAATGTCACAAAATAAAACAGTCAGCTCTTCTTCTGTGACATTGCCCAACTGAATAGATTCTATTCCTTGCGGCGCAATTCGTTCGAGAAGTTGCTCTGGCACAAATAGCTGAAATTTTTCTGAAAGATATTCGTTGGCTTCCCAAGCTGCGGCGATTTGGCGTTTGCTTTGCTCTTTTACCTGCTCGTGCAATTGGGAAGATACAGCTTGCGATCGCATTTGACTCAACTGCAAAATATTTTCAACTTTGGCCAGCAACAAACGACTGTTAAAAGGCTTTGTTAAATAATCATCTGCCATCATTTCTAACCCTTTGATGCGAGAGGTATCGTCATCGAGGGCTGTTAAAAAAATCACCGGTACAGTTTGCAATGCCGTATCCTTCCGCAGGATCTCGCACACATCAAAACCGTCCATCTCCGGCATCATAATATCTAGTAAAATTAAATCAGGTCGAGATGCGCGGGCGAGGGAGAGCGCTTCATGGCCAGATAAAGCTGATACTGTAGCGTATCCTTTCAGGTGCAATAACTCTTCCAGTAAAGTCAGATTAGCTGGCTCGTCATCAACCAACATGATGCAGGGCGACTTGTTTGACATGGAATATGATATAATAACGCATTGAATTTAGATCGGGACTTGCGCGTGTAGATGCTCGAAATCTGGTTGGTTCCTGTATTTCTCGTTATTAAATTCGATGTTTTTGGTAGGAACTTACATCTTTCACCATTATCAAGAACAGGCTTTCCGGCCTGTTCCACAAAGAGTGAGCTTTCTTGTGGGGAGTAGGGTTGGGCAGGAGAGCCCGCCCAAGACTGATTGAGAATAGTGCAACATCTCAGTAGGAACCGGGTTTATCGGGCAACTCTGCACAAGTCCTATAGATATTTATCTACTATTGAGTTTAACCTTTCTGGTTATCAATTATCATAAATGGCAGTGCTGGAACTGCAAATAATTATTGTTAGCCCAGATAAGAACGGACAGTAGCGATCGCCAAATTCAAATCCAGTGGCTTGCTTAAATAAGCAGAAGCGCCAGCTTCCAAACATCGCTCACTGTCACCGGGCATCGCCATCGCCGTCACCGCAATCATCGGTACCGAATCCCAGACAGGATCTGCTTTAACTCGGCGCATCAACTCAAAGCCGTCAACATCCGGCAACTGAATGTCCATCAAAATCAAATCCGGCAGCAACTCCGGGGCAGCAGAGGCTGCGAGAATACGATCGGCCATCGCCTTCCCATCCGCGAGTATCTCTACCCCGTACCCCTCCAATTCCATCACCTCAGAAATTAACATTTGGTTAAAAGGCTGGTCTTCGACAACCAAAATCCGCTTCCTGCCAATTGGTAAAGCAATCGCAGAAGCAGGGACTAACTTGGAATCCAAGGCACAAGAAGCAAAGTTTCCCAACTCTTGACGCATCTCCGTCAAAGGCAGCCAAACGCGGAAAAGACTTCCCCGATCGCAAACAGATTGAAAAGAAACAGTCCCCCCGTGCAATTCTGCCAATCGCTTAGTCAAAGCCAAACCCAAACCTGTACCTTCGTGGCGCCTAGTCAGGGAAGAATCCACCTGTTGAAAAGGTCTAAATAGCAAGTGCCAGCGGTCTTGAGGAATGCCGATGCCGGAGTCTTTTACCTCAAAACAAAAATAAGGAGTGCTGGCATTTACAGGAGAACAATCCGGCCGGTAGTCGCCGTCTATTTCGCTGCCGTAGGCCAGACGCCCGCTGAGTTTAACTTGTCCCTGTTCGGGGGTAAATTTGATGGCATTGGAAAGTAAATTAATCACAATTTGTCGCACTCGCCTTTCGTCTAGCCAAACTTTAGTAATACGGTAGTCGAGTTCTAAAGACAAACCGATTCGCTTTTTGTCTGCCCGTGGCTGCATCATTTTCATACAGTCTGTCGCGAGTTCTTGAACGCGAACAGGCTGTAAACTTAGCTCTACTTTCCCGGCTTCAATTTTAGAAAGATCGAGAATATCGTTGATTAGCTGCAACAAGTGCTGGCCACTTTTTTCGATCAGTTCTACATAGTTGATTTGTCGATCGCTCAACTGTCCGGCCGTTTGCCGCAGCAGCAAGTCAGAAAAGCCGAGAATGCTGTTGAGAGGCGTCCGCAATTCGTGGGACATTGAGGCTAAAAACTCGGATTTCAACTGAGAAGAATACTCTAATTCTTCATTAACTTGGCGCAGGTTCTCTTGTGTCTGAGCCCGCTCGATCGCCGCCCCCAGAGTCCGGCAAGCAGCCGAGAGCACTTCTTGGTGGAGGGCGGTTTGCAGTTTTTTGACGTTGCGGGACTCCAGCGTCAGTACGCCGATAATTGTACCGTCGGTGGCTGCGATCGGAAAAATACCCAGTTGTCCAATTCCCGGATGCCGAAATTCCGGCACAGCATTGGGATGTTGGGCATACTCCTCGACAAACACAGGTTTACCAGTTTTCACCACTTCCCACAGCAAACCGATGCCGTAGGGAATGCCTTGGTCGAGCAATTCTTGCATTCCTGCGACTACGGGTTCCCCGTAAGTAGCCAAAAATTGACTAGAAACTTGGTTGCAAATCCCCGACGCTTGCCGATCATTTCCCTTGCCGTTAATCACCTTGACATCTCCGAAAGCTGCATTCATTGCCTCTACTAAATAGGTGAGGGCAAACTGACCTATTTGTTGCAAACTGTCAGACTTTTGCAGGCGTTCGGTTAAACCTAAAAGAAAGCTCAGGCGCCTGACTTCTGCGTTCAAGCTAGCTTGGGAGTTTTGGTATACCGTAACGTCTCGAAAGGTAAACAGCCGTCCGCCACTGTTGGTAATCGTGGCGCACACCTCCAAACAAACCGCATTGGATTGCTCGAAATAAAATGATAAACTTTCATCCTGAGATTTTTCGAGTGCTTGCTGAAACTCTTGCCATTGCTGAACAGACAAGTAACCCCGATCGACAATTTCCGCAAACAGCAAGTGGCACTTCGGCTTTGTTTCCAGCCATTCTGGGGACAATTCCCACATTCCGGCCAATTTTTTGTTAAACAAAACTAAGCAGTCAGACGAGTCGAACAGAGCGATCGCATTGTCTACTTGGTTGAGAATCAGTTCTTGGTCTGCCCTCAACTGGTGCAAGTCTCTCTCCATTTTCTCTGTCTGTGTACCTCTTAGTTTCGTTGTCATAACTTTCTAGGGATATGGCAAGAGTTCTTTGATAACTCTTCACTTAATGTTACATAATTTTACGTTTTTGGCAGTGAGGGTGATCGATCGGCTTTGTGATCTGAGACACTTGCTGGTTTCGGAGGGCGATCGGAGCCACCTTTGAACTGCGTCGCCTACATTGCTTAATCATGAAGCAATAAGGAGGGAAAGCATTATGACAGAAGGAGAATCTTTTAATAATAATGCTGTCGAACTTGATGGCATCTGACTTGAAACTATGGTGTCCAACCCTGTGCTAAATTGACCCATAATAAAAACTAATTCCGGTGATAAGAAATCAGCATATAGCAATCCTCGCATCATTTGTGAATTTCTTACGGACTCCCAGCGGGTTCGGAGAGGGTTGGGGTGGGGTAAAAAATTTACGACTTCTGCAAGGATTGCTATATGTCAAAATGCAATCATGACCTTACCTTTAAATTTTATTAGCAATAATTTGGTTATTTGGATTAACTGCTCAAGCAAGTGTTGGATTCAAAAACATAGGCATAAGGCGCGCCCTAAGCACCCGGAGACAGTGATATCAGTTTCAAAAAAGCAACTGTAGGCTGGTGATCCCAACCCATACACAATCAGTTATTCCCAATAATTTAATCTAAAATTGTGCAACTGAGCGCTCACGCCGAAGTCTAAAATCCTAAAATGGCATGAGTTATTACGATCGCACTTATGAGTAAGGTGTGCAGTGCACACCCTACAAATGTGAGTTAAGCTAATCCGCATTTAAATTGCAGAGAAAAATAAATCTTTACTCTTGTGGGGTGGGCAGGAGCTCCCGCACTTAACATACAATTTAAATGCACAACAGCTTAGAGCGTAAGTATTGTTAATGTTTCTTAGGATTTTTCGGAAAAGGAATTCCCAAACTTTCGTGAAAAACAACCTGAGTTTTATAAGTCAAGCGCCGGTTAACTTGTTTGATAATTTTTTCCAAAAGCGCATCGCCGGTTTTTTCTATTAAAGGTTGAGACATCGATCGAATAAACTTGGGAAAGCAAACTCCCACAGCCAAATCCAGCTTCCACGTAGCGCTGGTAATCGCAGGCGGCAGCTTAGCACGTTCCGACGCAGGCCAATCGGCGGCAAACTCCTGAGACGGTATCTCCACTAGCTTCATTGCCGATCGAAAATCTACTTCATACCCAGGCGAGGTATAATTCGGAACCGGAATAGTCTTAATCAAATAGCAGCCTTCAGCGTCAGGCGGCAGCAACTCTAAACCAATTCTCGCTTCAACACGGTAGCCGAAAGCCCCAAAACGCCCGATTAATAAATCATAGCCGTTTTCGCCGATCGGCTCGGCCTTCATCGGCGAAGCGCACTGGCAAAACCAAGTCTTGTGGTTGTTCAAATGCTTCGCCACCGTCTCCGCATCCGCGTACATCTCCATGCTGTCTTCAAAATGCGTGTGAAACCAAATCGGCTCAACTTCCTCTGGTGCATCCGCGCTTCCACTTTCGGGCTGTTGGGAACTCGCATCTGGGTAGTAATTTTCGTCAGAAGCTTCAACAGTTTGATATTCAGCGGAATCCTGCTTCATCGTATGCTCTCCTGTTATACACGCCAATCGATCCGGTTGGGGATGTGTTAAGGGAGTTTCCTCCCTACAATTGAGAAATTGATAGTAACAAAACTTACCCTAGTTCAGCATAACTCGACTTATGAAAGCATTTGTAGCAGGAGCCACAGGTCAGACTGGCCGCCGAATCGTCGCAGAATTGGTCAAGCGAGGTATTCCCGTACGCGCCTTAGTCCGAAATCTAGACACAGCTAGACAAATTTTACCACCGGAGGCTGAGTTAGTGACTGGGAATGTATTAAATGCAACTTCCCTGGGCGATGCCATCGGCGATAGTACGGTATTGCTGTGCGCGACAGGGGCGGCCCCTGGTTTTGACCCGACAGCGCCTTACAAGGTGGATTTTGAAGGTACTAAAAATTTGGTGGATGCAGCTAAGGCTAAGGGCATTGAGCATTTTGTGCTTGTGACTTCTCTGTGCGTCTCTCAGTTTTTTCACCCGCTGAATTTGTTCTGGCTGATTCTGGTTTGGAAAAAGCAAGCCGAGGAGTATTTGCAAAAAAGTGGCTTGATTTATACGATCGTCCGTCCCGGCGGTCTCAAAAATGAGGATAATTCAGATGCGATCGTCATGACTGGTGCGGACAAAATGTTTGAGAGCAGCATTCCCCGCACCAAGGTAGCCCAAGTGTGCGTGGAGGCGCTGTTTCAGCCGACTTCTCGCAACAAGGTTGTCGAAATTGTGGCGAAGTCGGAGGCTCCGCAAAAGAGTTTTGAGGAGTTGTTTGCCAGTGTGATTTGATTGAATTAGCCTCGCTTGGGTTCGGTGCGTCAATCGATTGCGCGATTTTAGATTTTAGATTTTAGATTGAAGCATTGACCCCACCGATAAATTCGGGGGGCAAGTTTCATCGGATACAGGTTTTTTATTTCTGGACGGATGAATCCGGGGGCTTGTATCCTGGATGCTTTCGGTCAGACAAAAAACCATTTGATTTGGGTCTGAGATGTTGCACCATTCTCAATAACAGGCAAGATGCCTGTTCCACAAAAAGTGCATTTTCTTGTGGGGCGAGCATCCTGCCCGCCCAAAAAAGGCTTATCGAGAATGGTGCAAGATGTGATTTGGGTCAAAGATTTGGGCTGACGCACCCTACAGCTATTTTCCGATCGCCAAATCTGGCAAAATCTTAATAGTTTTACGATTCGCCGTTAACTTTTCCCTCTCTCAGCATGAAAACTCTCAAGTGGCCAGCTTGGTTCCCCTATCCGATTTCGTGGTTAAGGGCATTTGCTCTCGCTCAGAGTTTTAGTTTTGTCCTTAGCCGGGGCATTCCTTTTGTCAGCGACGATATCGGCTTTCTGAGTCTACTGCTGGTGGCTTGGCTGATTCAGTTGCCTTTGTTTTTTGTGTTTCACTTGTTCGCCGTCAAAATCTTAAATCCCTTACTAATTATGCTGCCGGGGCGCTTTAGCGTTGCGCGCAAGTTCAAGCGCAGGCACAGTGGTATTCGATCGCACTTGCGAGAAGGCTTGAATGCTGTTGTAGTGATTTTTTTTGCATTTAATCTGTCGCTGTTGGTGCAAATTGCGATTTTTTATTGGCCAGCGCGATCGATCGATCCGGCTCAGTTACTAACAGGAATATCTACTCTGACAAATGTTGCCATAGCCGGTGAATTAGATTTCTGGCTGATGAAATTGGCGGGGGTTTTATCGAGTCTAACGCTGGTAGCCGCGCCGCTATATCAATACGATTTTCGGGTGCGCCGGATGCGGGCGGCTCGAAAATTAGCCGAAATTTCGGAAATGGAAATGAGTTGGCTAGAAGCTGAGAAATTCGGCCGTCGAAAAAGAGGTTTGCTGAGGCGATCGGAGATTCAAATCCTCGGATTTATACTTTTAATCGGCGCTGTGATTAGCGGCGGTGTTTTTTTGGTTGACAGTTTGCGGGGAAATCAGCAGTTGTCGCAGTCTGTAAGCGGGCTGGGAAAATTCCCGCCGCTGGCTATTAAAACGGGCGATCCTTATATTCGGGCGCTGATGCGAACTATTTCTGCTAGCGAGTCGAATGTTGCTCGCCCTTATCACGTTGTTTACGGTGGCAAATATATATTAGATTTGAGCCGCCATCCTGACTGGTGCGTGAAGATTGTTAATGGCCCGAATCGAGGCAGGTGTACTACCGCTGCGGGCAGGTATCAATTTCTGACTTCGACTTGGAAGGAGAAGGCTAAGCGCTATCAGGCGCGTCGTGCTAATTTTTTATTCTGGGAAGATTACAGTTTTGAACCAGAAGATCAGGATGCTGTGGTTTATGCTTGGTTGAGCGATCGCAAGTTTTGGAAAGCTGATATTCCTGAGATGTTGCGGCAGGAAAGATTAACTGACGTATTGCGGATGCTTTCGGGAACTTGGACGAGTTTGGGATATGGAATTGAGAACAATTCTATGAGTTCTCGTTTGCCGAAAGTCTACCGGGAAATGCTGCGGGAAGAATTGGAAAATGCTGGTTCTTAGGGAGTTAAATGTTGAATGTTGACTGTTGACGGTTGACTGTTGACGGTTGACGGTTGACTGTTGACGGTTGACTGTTAATTCTTAAATAATGTTATTGGTTATTACAAGCCAAAGTGATTAAGAAATAACCACTAACAAGTAACCAATAGCTACTCCTTCAATTTTGGTAAAAATGCTGTCAAACATTTGTACAATTCTAATCCCGGCCCTGCTTGCAAGGGATAAAGCCTGTCGAAATTAATGGGGTTTCCCGGTGCTAATTTCCACTGGGTTTGCTGTGCTGTTTTTGGGGAACTTTCGATCGCTACCGTGATGTTAATAATGTTGTTTTGCTGGGGGATGCCCCGGAAGCAGTAACTTTTGCCCGTGCGTTTGTCTGAATCGCTGCCGGTGATGTATCTGTCTTGTTTGCGAAATTGGATTTCTCTGAAAGGTCGATCGATCGCAAAGGAGTCTCGGTAGCGGTAGTCTCCGTCGCGCAAGCTTTCGACAGTCGGCCTGATTTGAGTTATGACTGTTGCTGGACTAAGAGTTAGCATCATTTATCCGCGTTCCTCCTGTGAAATCGGTGATTTTGCTGTTTGGTGGCTGGTGTCTGAGTCGCTGTGGGCGATCGGCTTAAACAAACCCGTGCCGTGTAACAAATTAATAAAAGTTGTGATGCAGTTTAAGTTGATCCCTATTTATCGTGAATAATTATTTCATGCTTTTATCTCTGTTACCTATCTGAGTAATAATAGAAACATACAGCAAGCCGTGAGAAATTTTACGGGCGCATATTTAGGGATTAATTGACGATACTGCGAGGATACTGCTATGTTGTATGTGACGGGAGAAACAAAAAATTTAGGGCGACTTGAAACCGGAAATTTTCAACGGCGAGGGTCTTTCACTTCTGCGTCTAAAAGTACCCGTATTCTCCGATCGCGAGTTTACAAAGATGAGGCTCTGGTGTCGGCCGTGCTAGCGGGACTGCCAGCTCTTTTGGCATCCCTCGAAAGCTTTCGCGAGCAGTAGAACTTGGCATTTTCTCTTGCTATATATCGCGCGTGGATGTTTGTGATAGAGGCTGCCAAATGAGCAGCGGCTGTTTTGATTGCACCTAAAATCCTCCTCGATTTGATTATAGTTTTGCTGTGCTGAACTCTTCCGGGACGCAGAAACCTGGTTGTTTACACAAAAACATTTTGACAGCCCTTTGTTATGGTATGAAAAATGGTATAAAAACCCGGTTTCTTGGTATGTATCCGTAAGTCTTGTGTTAACAAAATTTATTTGTCAGTGTCATCGGGTGCGATCGATGCCTCTACCTCTTGGGAGGAACGGCTTAACATAGAGTCGTGCAGGTGTTCGTTGTGCTGCCTTTCTTGAGCCATTAATTCTCTGGCTTTTTCTTCAGCAATTCCCTCCCCATGTGTTTCTAGCTCGTGGGAGGAACGGTTGAGCATAGATTCGTGCAAGTGTTCGCTATGCTGCCTTTCTCGTGCAATTAGTTGTCTAGCTTTTTCTTCGGCGTTCATGGTAGTCTCTCCAAGTGTTTGTGAGAACTGATTCTTATATTAAGATGCCACAATTAGAGGGTAAATGTAGCAAGATTAACATAAAATTTTACAAATAATTGTAGAAAAAAAATGTAGAAGAAAAATTGAGTTTGCTGGCGGTGGGTATTGGGTTCGGTGGTTGCTGAGCTAATTATTGCCAGACGCCGGAAAAGATATTTTTGACTGCGATCGCAATTCGATTTAAGTCTTCCTTCAGCAGCGGTGGCCAAGAAACTCCTCTGCGGAGTCCAGCTTCAAATTGCTGCAAACCTTCTACTGACAGTAAATGCAGTGCCGAGATTAATTGTCGATCAAGCATTGGAGATTCTTGCAGGCCTTCAAACAATATTTTTAAAGCTAATAAAATCGATGTCACCTGTCCGGGTACGGGCGGTTGACCTTGTTTGAGACGCATCAGGAAGGCGTCGGGATTTTTCTTTGTTTCCAGGGCTGTTCCTTGGTCGATCAGAAAACTGCGGGCTGTTTTATAATCCATTTGACGTGCGATCGATCTCCTGCAATTAATTAGCTGGCATTATATCACTTTTTGTCTCGCTCAATTTGGTAATATATTTCCATACAGCCTACACTACAGCTACTGGTGAGGTGCGCCCATAAGCACGCTACAGCTACTGATTAGAGGCGTAGCATTCATCCCACAGTCGCCTTGAGCGAAGTGAAACGGACAGGAAAGAATAAAACAATGGCAAAACACCCAGGAAATAGCAGAAAACCAAAGATTTATCGCTACTTGTGGCTGCTTTTTTTGTGTCTGAGCTTTCTGTTAGTTCCGGCTATCAAAAAAATAGCTGCCTATACGCCATTTCCCGCGCCCGCTCCTATTGCAAATAATGCTAGTTTTGGAGCGAGGATTCAAAGGACGATGGGGCTACTTGCTGCTAGCACTCCAACTGAACGCCGCCAAGTGCGTATTCTATTTTACGGTCAATCCATCACTCTGCAAGAGTGGTCGCAAGATGTAGTAAAGGATTTGAAACAGCGATTTCCCAATGCAGATTTGATTTGGGAAAATCGGGCGCTCGGAGGATTTTCAGCCCCGATTTTAATCCGTCCCAGCGAACACGATTTGTATCCTTTTTATCCAGACTTGCTCATTTTTCACGTCTACGGAGGCGGTGAAGATTACGAAGCCATAATTGCCAATGTCCGCAGCCGAACTGCTAGCGAAATACTCTTGCATTCAGACCATATTGACTGGATGCCGACAGGCAACAGCGACGATCCAAATTTAGTCAGCAGATACGAATGGCACAACACTCATTCTACTAAATGGCTGCCGGAGTTGGCCGATAAATACGGCTGCGAAATCGCCGAAATTCGTGAACCTTGGCTGCGGTATTTGAAAGATAATCGCTTGCAGCCCAAACAGCTATTGAGTGACAACATTCACCTCAACGATTGGGGAAATTTTCTCCTAGCTGCTCTCATAAAACCGCACCTGCGATACAGGCAAAATTCTCCTCAACCGCCGCAGGATTTAGTAAAAACCTACACAGTTGGCAGCGATGTTAAGTGGCAAGATGGCAAGTTGGTTTTAGAATTTGAAGGAAATAGAATAGATGCGATCGCCGATAAAACCTTTAACGGCAAGGCAATTTCTGCTAAAATTGCGATCGACGGCAAAAAACCCTCACAATTTCCTGAACTTTACAGCATCACCAGACCTAGCCTTAGCCTTGGCGTTCCTTGGCCCGCTATTCTCCAAGTATCCAGCCAAAAACCGCTCATCGTCGAAGATTGGAAAGCCATAATTACTGAGATTAACAGCGACGCCAGCAAGTTTAAATTTGACGTTGTAGGTTCTAAAACAGGTTACGACGGCAGCGGTACAAACGACGAAATGTTTGTCTCAAACTCCGGCCGCGTCGTGATTGAACCGAGGAACTGGTGGCTAAAAAATTCTTATGAACACTCTAAAAAATCGACGCCTAAAGGCTTTGAGATTTCCTGGCAGGTGCGACCAATGTTTGTTGATTCATACGTTCCTCCACAAATTACAGATTCAAGCCGCGAGTATTCTACAACATTGGCTCAGAATTTGAGCAACTCCAAACACACGCTCGAAATCGTCCCCGAAACAGATGGGAAAGTGCCTATTCAGGCAATTCGAGTGTATCGCCCTCCTTTCTCCAATCTACCATCTCAAGTTGAGAGTTTTAAACCGCAGATATCAAATGTCGATCGCACTTTTCTTGGTATTTCTTAACCACTGACTAAAACTCTAGGACTACTCCGCCAGTAATAAGTCGATAAACTTATCCAACTGTTCATTATTCTTTTCGGCTTGATCCTTGCCAATTCTCAGCAGTTCCGATATTTTCTCTTCCGAGGCATCATCAATCTGCAGCGGTTGTTCGTGGCTCAAATCGGGAGTAATTCTCAAATATTGATTCTGTCTTTCAACCGCATCATAAATTTGGATTAGTTGATAATTTACAGTTTCCGCAACTCCCGTCATCATGATATTAATTAAAGGCTCAACCCACTCAACTTGACCCCAACTTTTTACTTTTTCGTAGGGGTATTTTTTCTGAGCTTCTCCGGTTCCCAAGGATAAAATTACCATCTCTTTTGCTGTCGGGCCTTTGTCGGGACCATTGTCGGGAATTCTGAATTTATTTCTAACTTCTGCATAGGCACAAAGTGCGGGATTGTTTGCGAATACTCCTCCGTCAATTAAAGCGTAGCATTCATTGCTAAAAGAGTAGATTTTAGAAACCTCAAAATAAGAGGGAGCTGCCGATGTTGCTCTGGCGATATCTCTAATAAAATAGTCTTCTTCTGGAGATTTTTTAGCATCTATTTGATCGAAAAAGTGAGCTTTTCTCCTTTCGATGTCGTAACTGGAAATTAAACAAGGTTTTAGTAGTTCGCTGAGTTTGTAATCTCTAAAATTTTCCCAAAATAATTTTTCTAAGGGATCGCTGGGATATTTTTCATCTCTCAAACCATCTAGAGATCTGACTTTTTGCCAAAATGAAGTCTGAAAAACGTCGCGGCCACTCTTAATCGAAAAATTAACAGCGTCTTGGGCCGCCCACCGAGGCCTGCTGGGATTTTCGGCATCGGGACACAAATAGATGCAAGTTAAAATTCCTCCCGCACTCGTGCCGGCGATTAAATCAAAATAGTCAGCTATTCTCGCATCAGGGTTGCCACTTTTTTGTTGTAGCTTTGACTCAACGCTAACTAAAATTTGCGCGGGAATAATTCCTCTAATTCCACCTCCATCTATGGATAAAATTCTGGTATATTTAGCCATAATTGTTGCCTATTCTGAATATTTTATCGTTTCCTAATCTCAAATCCCCAACCCTCCGAATCCATGCACCGCTTAATCTAAAATCTAAAAGTTCAAATCTAAATTTAATTGGCGGGCTGCGATCGTATAGCGAAAAATGTATTCTACAATTTCTACGTAATTGTAGGCAGCGGCGGGCGAGTCTGCCCAGACTGTGATGCCGTGATCGCGAATTAACAAAGCGGGTACAGAGGGCGCACACATGGCAAAGAATTCGCCAATTTCCTTGGCTATCTTAGGGACTTCTAAATAATTTGTAAAGAGGGGTATAGACACTTGCGGGTTTTCCTCCCACACCCCCAAACCTTTCAGAATTTCGATCGCGGGTAAAGGCACTGCATCTCCTGCTGTTAGCCGAGAAACTAAATTTGCCTCGATGGAGTGGACGTGATAGCAAGCTTTAGCGTTTGGAAAACAATTGTAAATGGCTAAATGAATGCTGGTTTCGGCCGAAGGGCGACTGTCTGGAACAGGTTGCTCGACAATTGTGCCGTCTGAGTTCATTCTGATAAAATCTTGTTCAGTTAACTGCCCTTTCGCGCGGCCGCTAGCAGTAATCCAAAAACTGCCATCTGGTAAGCGGGCTGAAAGATTGCCAGCAGTCCCAACCATCCAACCACGATCGTAAAAATGTTTGGCTGCTGCTATTAAATCCGATCTTAAATCGCGACTCATTTTTTATAAATCCTCAGTTTTTAATCTACTTTTTACTTTAATAGGAATTGCGCTGCCCTATCTAAACGTAGGGTAATCCGTGCAAAGCTTATATCAAATTCTGTCGCATCGGACTTATCTGCACGGGGGCGGGTTTATTATATTGTTTATTATGGGCAATTATTGTTGGTGAACCCGCCCCTACAAAATTTAACATCATACAATACCGATGCAAACGGAATTTATATTACCTGAGAAAGGCGATAGTTTCAATTCCATTTCTGGGACAAACTTTCCAAGATATCAAAAAAATTATCCCATTTAGTATAAGGCTTTTGTTGTTCGTCTAGATACTCGGCAAGCCGATCGCGCGCAAACACCGACGAAGCCTGCAAAGCCATATTAAAATCCGTCAGCGAATCTCCGATCGCCACCTGTTCTTCGGCCGGGTGCTGCGCCATCACCCGCACCTTAGACACTAATTCCTCATCTCCTTCAAACTCAGAATTGACTTGCAAGCGAGGGCCACTAGCGTCCACATCTACAGCGTAAATAACGCTCGCCCGGTGTACCAAATCGCCCATTACCGTCTCTACCATGACCCGAAGACCGCCGGAAACGATCGCAAAATCTACCTTTTTTTCGTCCAAAAAATCCAGCAACTCCAACAATCCCGGCCGCATCAGCTTTCCCCTAGAAAATTCCACAATTTCCCCGTAACGTTCCGAGGGAATAGACTCTAGTAACTGCCGCACTCCCGATCGCAAACTCAACCTTCTAGCGTATATTTCAGGCATCAGTTGAGACGACAGTCCCGGTGCGAAATGCTTGAGCATTGCCACAAAAGTTTCTTCAACAGTTATGGTGCCGTCAAAGTCGCAGAATACCACCCGTTGCTGATTGTTCGGGATTGAAGATTTTTGCTTGTCATCGGTCATTGTCAGTCGCACCTTTGGAGAACGGGAAAAGTTTACACAATTCATCGTACACTGTCGAGCGATCGAGCGCGACTGCCCAAAACTAATAGTGACGTGCTGTTTGTTAGCAATTTCCCGCAGGATTTTATGCAGATTCTTCGAGAGAATCTTCATCATCCAGGGAATCATCCAGGGAATCTTCCTCTTCCAGGGAATCTTCGAGAGAATCTTCCAGGGAATCTTCCAAGGAATCTTCTACCTCCTGCTTGTGGTTTTTTGTCTTTTGGGGGTTAGACTTAGCCGGCAAACAGATTAAATTATCATCTTCAGTATTAATCAAACCTTTCGATCGCAACTTACCCATCAGTCGCGTCACCGTCACCCGCGTCGAGCCAATTGCACTGCCAATTTGAGCGTGAGTCAAGGCCCAAGGCAGCCGGTAGCCCCGAACCACATCCGGTTCGTCGTCACCTACGTAAGGTTCGCCGAACTCCTCGATCAACAAAGTGAGAAATCCCAACAGTCGGTCGATCGTCCGCCGCTGTCCCAAAGTGCTCAGCCAGAGAAGTTTCCGCTGGTGTTGGTAGCGAAACGCATCCAAAATTTCCCTGCGGAAGTGAGGCCAATTATCCAAGTCATGCCAGTACATCCACACTACGTGAGTTTGATCGGCGTGGGCGTAAGCTTGGAGAGTAAACGGAGACTGAGCAACCAGTTCAAAGGGCTGGCCTGCGCCGACGAAGCCCAAAAAAGCTTCTTCTGTAGTTTTGTCAACGGATTTCGACTTCGTCGCCGCAGCGCTCACTTGAGCGCTGCCTACGAGCCTCACAGAACCCTTCTGGACTAAATACAGCAGTCCGGGTCTTGCGGGAATCCGCTCGTCTTTGCTAAAAGTCCGGCAGCGGTAGTGTTCCTGGGCCCAGTCGATAATTCGCTGCCAAGTGATAAACGGTCGATCGATAGTCTCTAGAGGTGTGGAAGTTGATTGCATAAGTGAGGCTCTGGGATATATTTTATCAGTGAGAAAAACAGCTTCTGCCAGCAGTGCGATACAAAGTGAGACAACCAACCCCCGATCGAGCTTGCACGCTTCTTAACTGTGCTGACTTTTCTTAGTTTTACCGAAAAATTTAATGTAGCAAAAAATACATCAAAATGGTAGATTTCAGCAAAAAATTTGTCGTAAATTATTGTATATTTAGCCCAAAAATCGCTAGAAAGCTGATTAATTCGATGTAGCCCCGCCTGGGGAAGCCGATCAACTATCTCTGACATCAGCAGTTTAACGTACAAGAACAGTGCAAGCGGTAACAGTCAACCGTCGCTGTTACCGTAGGATCAGCCGATATGGATACAGCAAATATCTCGCAGTGCCCGGAAGTTACAGTGAAGTGTTTCTTGCTTTCCAGGTTCCAAAGGGCGATCGGCCAGCAGGGGACACTAGGGGAAATTCCGTTAAATCGGAGTAAAGATAGCGCGCGGGTGCTGTACGTGTCTGCGATCGCCCTGAAATTGGCTAAAACTTGGCAGCAGACACCGCAGACAATCGCGGCACAGTTGGCCGAAACACTCGAACCGCTGTGCTACCCACATTTCACCGTTAAAGTCGCATCGGCGGGAATTATTGAGTTGGAGTTGACTGATGCAGGTTTAGCCGTCTGGTTGCAGCGTTTAGCTCAAACGAACCTCCCAGTTTCAGAATCTAGAATATTATCTTCTGTTGTGTCAGCCGATCGACTGTTTCCCATTCAGTACAGCCATGGGCGCTGCTGTTCCCTGCTGCGAATGGCCCACCGCGATCGGATAATTTCGATCGCGCAGCCCGATGTCGCTACAGCGCCGCAAATTTGGTGGCTGGCGAGTCCAAATCCTATCCCTTGGATTGACGAGGGCGATCGACTGCGGTTAGTGCATCCAGCAGAACGCCGTTTAATATCCCAACTCTTAACAGTGCTAGACAATTTATATCCTACTTTTGAGGTGAAAAACCGCGAACAACCTGTCAATTATTTCAAATTAGCCAATAGTTTGAGCGAAGCATTTCAGATTTTTTACAGCCAGTGCCGAATTTGGGGAGAAGTTAAAATAGAACAGCCAAAACTCGCCCAATCCCGATTGGGTTTAATATTAGCAACTCAATCTTTGCTGCGATTTATCCTAGAAAATTTGTTTAACGCTATTGCTCCTTTAGAACTTTGAATTAGTCACTATAAAAAAGTAAGAACGAGCATAAAAAAAGTATTTTACTGTATTTTGGCGCTAGTTTCGGACAAGTTTATTTTTTGAAAGCGCAGTGATAAATGAGTTATTTTTGCCAGCTTAAACGAATTTCCAACAAATCGCGAGAACCCGTTACTCTTTGCCAGAGAAATAGCAGGAGCGCGATCCACTTTAGAACAGTGTGAATTTTCCGCCAGCGGTGCGATCGAGCATGATAAATTTCCGCTGCATTTGCCCAGGAAACAACCATCAACAGCGCTGCAGCGATGTTGTAATAAAAATGAGCAACCAGCGATTCATCATCCCTGCGAAAAATCCCGTCTTGAAATCCCAATAAAATGCCTGCATCTAGTTTAAGGCGTTGCAGGCGAGATTTGCTTTTTTCCTGGTTTTGCGATCGGCAGCGTTACTATAAATGTACTGCCGACGCCTTCTTCACTGGTCAAAGTAATTTCGCCACCGTGCAAGTCCACGCATTTTTTAACAATGCTCAGCCCCAGTCCAGTACCGGGAATTCGACCGACATTTTTAGCCCGGTAAAATGAATTAAACAACCGTCCTTGGTCTGCTACAGGTATGCCAATTCCTGAATCCTGTACCGAAAAAATAGCCTCATTTTTAGTAAGTTTTAATTCAAAAATAACTTCGGTATTTGGGGGAGAATACTTAATAGCATTGGACAGCAAATTGCCTAGAATTCGCCGGAGCAAGCTTACCTCCAAACACGCC
This sequence comes from Microcoleus sp. AT3-D2, assembly GCF_036705715.1. Taxonomy (NCBI): domain Bacteria; kingdom Bacillati; phylum Cyanobacteriota; class Cyanophyceae; order Oscillatoriales; family Microcoleaceae; genus Microcoleus; species Microcoleus sp. AT3-D2. The sequence continues at coordinate 119,503 of NZ_JAUBVE010000009.1, forward strand.
ATAGCGGATTGATAGGGATTGACAAAAATCAGCGTTACCCGATCATTTTCTGGTTTCAACTTCAGGCTGCTATGAAATTCCCCTACCAACTCATTACAAAACTTTGCTAAGTCTATCGGTAGCAAGGAAAAGCCTGTTTTTCCTGACTCAACACGCCCCAGCAGGAGAACATCATCTAATAACAAATCTATGCCTTTTGCCGCTGCTTGAGTTTTGTCTAGCAGTTCTTGTTTTTTCTCATCTGTTAATGTCAACTTGTACTTGGTAAGAAGTTGTGTAGTGCCGATGATGAAATTCAAAGGATTGCGAACGTCATGGGCAATCATGTACAGCAAAGATGTTTTCATCTCGTTGAGCTCTTGGGCTGTTTGCAAAGTGCGATCGAGTTGGTCGTGAGACAATTTAAGAGTTAAAGACAACTGGCGCGATCGCAGCAAAATCTCCACCCGTGCTTGCAATTCTATCTTCTCGATCGGAGCGATAATCAAATCGTCAATACTTTGCCAAATAAATTGCGTTGCCATCCCTACATCCGAGCGGGATGTAATCAACAGAAAAGGCAAGCATACCGGGTGTTCTGCCTGTTTTTGGGCTGCCACCCATTGCCAGTGGCGTTTCAGCGAAATACCGTCAATTATCGCCAGGTCAAAAGATTGATTAAATGGTAAAAAATCCTCACTATTTTCTGTTGAGTGTGGCAGCAATACCTCATAGTAAACAGCTAGCCATTCTAACAACAGGCGGCGATTTTCTTTCTGTTCGACAAGCAATAAAATTTGACTCACGCAGGTTCTCCTAGCAAGCTGTGCACAATTCCTAGCAAATCTCTAACGATTAAAGGTTTTACCAACATATTCCGAGCCCCGTGGCAGAGGCTTTCGTGCTGAATAGCAGCGCTTTGTTTGGGCGAGAGTATCAGAAAAGGGATTTGGTGATTTCGCAGTTGTTCGCAGCACTCCCAAATCCGGCGATCGAAACCAGAAATATCTACTAAAGCCATCCCGATCCTAGCAGGCTGACTGATAGCTTGTGCAACATCTTCAAAGTTATAAGCCGCGATCATCTGGTATCCTTCTTTATTGAGAAATTGTGCTAATAGTTCCAAGTTTCGCTGATTGCGGTCTACGGCTAAAATTATTGAGTTGCCAGTCATTTATCAGCTTCCTGTGAATACGGGTTATACCATTTTAGATTTTAGATTTTAGATTTTACAATGGCGAGTGACTGATTATATATGGGTTGGGAGGTGACCTAAAGTTAGCTTCTTTTTTTATCTGGTATTAGCTTACTTTTCGGCGAGGGATTACATCGGTTTTCACTTAAGTGAAGTACAGATGATCTGACACAGGACACGGCCGCGTGCCCTGTGCCCCTACTGTATTTCATAGAATTGAAAACTACACTACGATAAAAGTCGAAAAATACACAAAATTACCAATATATTTAAGTTTTCCAGGACTTAGGCTAGTGGTAAGGTGCGCGGTGCGCCCCCTACAGCTAGTGGTGAGGTGCGCGGTGCGCCCCCTACTCATTAGTAGATTCACGACTGCAAAATTAGCTGCACTTGCCCAGAAACAGCAGGATCAATCCCGATTCAATCTTCATCCGCTCCCCCCTCAATCCACACCGGCGCCGAACTCAAGATGCCGCGCAGCCCCCCTATCGGTTTGCTGACTTTGATGCCGTAGCGAGTAATCTCAAGTTCTCGCAGAGTTCTCTCGAAATTGCTGACTCGTTTTTTAATTACTCCGATCCCCTTGCGGATTTCTGTCCTATTATGCAGTTGGCGTTCCAGATAGCGTATAAACAGAAGATTATCCGCCAAATAGCTAATTCCGATCTCGGTCAGCCGAAAATCTCCGCTAATGGCTTCTACCTCATTAATCAAGATAACGGTGACTCCCATATTCTTCAGATACTTACACAAAGCGTGCAAATTGTTGACCAAATCTTGCCCCTGCATCGAAAGCTGATAGCCAGAAATACTGTCAATCATCACAATCCGCGTCTTTTCCTGCTCCACCTCCTGGCGTACCATACTGGCAAACTGATCCGGCGAGTACAGCAAAGGTTCCACAGGTATCACGGAAAGACTTCCCTGCCCCATCATCGCCCCAACCGGGATGTTAACGGATTCGCAGCGCTGCAGCAGAGTAGAACTTGACTCCTCAAAAATGTAAACTACCGATCGCTCCCCCCTTCCTGCTGCTTCCTTCATAAACTGAATGCCCACCGTCGTTTTACCCACGCCGCTAGGCCCGCTAATCACCGTCACAGTCCCCCGTTCCAGTCCCCCGTGCAGTAGTTCGTCGATTTCTGGAACCCCAGAAGAAATTGCTTCCGCAACAAAATCCTGTTGAAAGTTGTCCGGCAGCAGTCGCGGAAATACCTCCATACCAGCCTGAGTCAGGCGCAGCGAATGGCGGCCGCTGCGGAAATTGGAGCCTCGCAGCTTGGTGACAGACAGGGCGCGTCCTTCAGGGCGCAGTTCCAAGTAAATTACTCCGTCGCTGATGAATTGCAAATCGTCGTCGGGGGCACTTGATGTGCCTTCGGAGGTAAACACCACCGTCGCCCCCCCTTCCACCAAAAACCGCAGAAAAGACAGAACTTGCTTGCGAAACTGAAACTCATCCGCAGCTAAGTAGCGAAATTGAGTGATTGCGTCCAAAAACACCCGTTGTGGCTTGACAGCTTGGACTCGCTCAATAATCTTTTGTGTAGTCGGTTCTCGCTCAACCTCGGAGGGCGAGAAAATGTCATAAGTCTGAACTTCTGTAAAAAATTCTGAGGATGGGCTCAAATCGAGGAACGCCATCGCTTCAATATCAAAACCGAGACTTGCGGCATTGGCGCGCAATTGCGCTTCGGGTTCTCCTAAAGTAATAAACAGGGGCGTTTCTCCCACAGCCACACCTGCTGCCAAAAAGTGAAAGCCCAGTGTCGTCTTGCCAGTACCCGGGCCGCCGCGCACCAGATAAGAGCGTTGAGAAATTAGGCCGCCGCCAATCACTTCGTTGAGACCGGTAATTCCCAGAGAAATTCGGTTTTGAGACATTTGTTTGTTCATGTTTTGAATATCGGGCCCGTATTAATATTTAATGGTTTTAGGCACTGTTTTGATAATTTTTTTTACCGGGCGTCTGATAACCTTCATGAAATCTTTTTCTACCGAAAATTACGTAAGCACACAAGAATTAGAAAGTATTGTCGGGACTGCTGGCATCTGTCGCTGGCAAGATACAGAGCCATTTTGGCAAGAACGGGTAGAAAAAGCAGTTGCCCCCGACACGAAAATAGATTGTACCCTTTATCCGAATACTCAGGAAGAATTGGCGGCTGTCATTGCTTGGGCACAGCAACATCGCTGTGCAGTCTTGCCTTGTGGCAGTGGCAGCAAACTTGATTGGGGTGGTTTAGTTAAGGGAGTCAAAATTGCCGTGAGCACGGCGCGTCTGAACCGGCTTGTAGAACACGCTGTGGGCGATTTAACTGTGACGGCAGAAGCCGGGATGAAGTTTGCGGATTTGCAGCAAATTTTAGCTGCAGCAGGTCAATTTTTGCCGATCAATCCAGCATATCCGCAACAGGCAACTTTGGGCGGCATTGTCGCTACTGCTGATGCGGGTTCCTTGCGGCATCGCTATCGCGGGGTGCGCGATTTGCTGTTGGGAATGACCTTTGTGCGATCGGACGGTAAAATTGCTGTAGCCGGGGGTCGAGTTGTTAAAAATGTCGCCGGTTACGACTTGATGAAACTGTTTACTGGTGCTTACGGCACTTTGGGCGTCATCAGTCAAGTAACTTTTCGAGTTTATCCGCTGCCGGAATCATCGGGAACCGTAGTGCTGACAGGGGAAACTAATGCTTTGTCCCAAACGGCTCAAATCTTATTATCCTCTGCTTTGACTCCGACAGCCGTTGATTTGGTGTCACCTGATTTAGTAGCACAATTAGGCTTAGGAAAGGGCACGGGATTAATCGTCAGATTTCAAAGTATCGCAGAAAGTGTTAAACAACAGTCAGCCCGCTTGCTGGAAGTTGCCGAAAAGTTGGGTTTGCAAGGCACTAGCTGCTGCGAAAATGATGAGCATCAGTTATGGCAAAGATTGCCAGAAACAATGTGGGATTCTGGCACAAAGTCGGCAATTATTTGCAAAATAGGAATCAGACCGTCGGAAGCTGTAACGGCAATTAACGTATTGCCGGTACAGGACGCTTGGATTCATGCAGGAAGCGGTTTGGGGGTTTTGCGGTTTGAGAATGCGACGGCCCAAACGCTGTTGCAGGTACGCAGAGGGTGCGAAGCGAAAGGCGGTTTTCTGACTGTTTTAGCGGCGCCGACCGACATCAAGCAACAGTTAGATGTTTGGGGCTATACTGGAAGTGCGATCGATTTAATGCGCCGGATCAAACAGCAGTTTGACCCGGAAAATCTTTTGAGTCCACATCGTTTTATAAGCGGTATTTAGTTTAAAGTTTGTAGTCAGGATTTCAGTTTCATTGGTGTCAACTTAACGTCTTATGTAGTACCGATCTACTGTTTGACGATTAGGCTCTAGATCCCCCCTAGCCCCCCTTAAGAAGGGGGGGACAAGAAATGCTCAAAGTCAACCCCTACTCCCCTTCTTAAGGGGGATTTAGGGGGATCTAGACTCAGCTAAAAGCAAGAATTATCAAGGGTTTTAGGCGATAGTCACTAGGAACCAAAACAATTAGGTAAGATATATATGCAAACTTCAGAAAAATCTCCCGTTCCCAGCGACGATTTAATACCTGCCAAAGAAAGCAATTTCCTAGCACAAAATCCCCACTTACAAACCCTCGAAATCCCGGGCTTCGACGCCAACAATCCGCCCGACCCGAAATTAATCGATACTTGCGTACACTGCGGCTTTTGTTTGTCAACTTGTCCGAGTTATCGCGTACTTGGCAAAGAAATGGATTCGCCTAGAGGCCGCATTTATTTAATGGATGCAATTAACGAAGGCGACGCACCATTAAACGAAGCAACCTCACAGCATTTCGATACTTGTTTGGGCTGTTTAGCCTGCGTTACAACTTGTCCTTCTGGAGTACAATACGACAAATTAATTTCCGCAACTCGCCACCAAGTTGCCAGAAATCAGCCACGCACTTTTTCCGACAATGTAATTCGCACTCTGATTTTTAATCTCTTCCCTTATCCTCACAGATTGCGGCCTTTGCTTGTACCCCTGTTTATTTATCAAAAATTAGGACTGCCAAAACTTGTCCGCAAAACAGGTTTGCTGAAAAAAGTATTTCCCCGCTTGGCGGCGATGGAATCAATTTTGCCGAAAGTTACTGTCGATTCTTTCCGGGATAATTTACCAGAGGTAATTCCGGCACAAGGAGAGAAACGCTATCGAATCGGCGTGATTTTAGGCTGCGTGCAGCGGCTGTTATTTTCGCCAGTTAATGAGGCTACGGTGCGCGTTTTGACGGCTAACGGTTGCGAGGTTGTGGTTCCTAAAAGTCAGGGATGCTGTGCTGCTTTGCCGGAACACCAAGGCCAAGCGGAACAGGCGAAAGCTTTGGCGAGACAAATGATTGATAGCTTTGAAAATACTGGTGTTGATTTTGTGATTATCAACGCTGCTGGGTGCGGCCATACTTTGAAAGAATACGGTCACATTTTAGCCGATGACCCGCAATATCGGGAGAAAGCTGAAAAATTCGCTGCTAATGTTAAGGACGTGCAAGAGTTTTTGGCAAGTGCAGGAATTACGGCAAAACTCAATCCTTTGATTGAGGGAGATTTAACAATTGTTTATCAGGATGCTTGTCATTTGTTGCACGGGCAAAAGATTAGTTTGCAGCCGCGTCAGTTGCTGCAACAAATCCCTGGGGTGAAGTTAAAAGAGCCTGTGGATGCGGCTTTGTGCTGTGGGAGTGCGGGGGTTTACAATATGCTTCAGCCGGAGGTTGCTGATGAATTGGGAGTGCAAAAGGTGGAGAATTTGCTGAATACTGGGGCGGAGTTGATTGCTTCTTCTAATCCGGGTTGTTCTTTGCAAATTAAGAAGCATTTGGAGTTGCAGGGAAAGAAAGTTACTTTAATGCACCCAATTGAGCTTTTGGATTATTCGATTCGCGGGGTTAAGTTGCTGAGGAAGTAGTTTGGTAGGGCGGGCGGTGTCCGCCCTATTTTCGCTGCTGAGTGAGATTTTTTTTCAAGGAACAGCAGGAATTCACAGGCGGGACGCCTGTTCCACAGAGGAGTCTGGGGTGAAAAGTTGCAAATTTATCGCCCTGACGGCGAACCGTTTGCAAGTTATGAGGAGGTTTCTCGCAGCTTGGAACAAGCCCAACAGCGGGCTGCTTTATTGGCAGAAAGACTGCGAACGATGGGAATTGACCCGGAACAATTGTAAACTAGATTGGGAAAAGACCGATCGCACTTTTAAATTTTAGCAAAAGTGCGATCGGCATAATAACTAATAACTAATGACTAATGACTAATGACTAATGACTAATGACTAATGACTAATAACTAATGACTAATGACTATTTCCCCTCTTCTAACCTCAAAAAATGCACCTGTCCCGAAGCTTCCGCCGCCACAATTGTCACCCCATCAGGTGCAATAGCGCAAGCTTTCAAAGCACTATCTCCCCTGAAACTAGCAATTACTTCTAGACTTAACAAATCCCAAACTTTGAGAGTATTATCGTCCGAAACAGAAATTGCCTTTGTTCCCATAGTCGCCACAGATGTTACCGCATCAGCATGACCTGCCAAAGTAAAAACTTCTTTTCTACTTGACAAATCCCAAACTTTCAAATTGTGTTCCCGCCCTCCTGAAATCGCCCATTTGCCATCCGCCGTAACTGCCACAGCATTCACAAAACTCTCATGACCTTTGAGAGTGAAAAGTAGATTTTTGACGGCTAAATTCCATAAATTTGCCAAAATATTCTTTTCTTTCCCCAAACTCCAAACTTTCAGAGTTTGGTCGCCGGAAGCCGAAATAACCTGCTTGCTGTCGGGAGTAACTGCCACAGCTTTTATCCCGTCCTCATGACCTAAAAAAGTAAAAAGTTCCTCTCCTGTTTCTAAATTCCAAACTTTAATAGTTTTGTCTCCCGAACCGGAAATCGCCATTGTTCCGTCCGCAGTCACTGCCACAGAATTTACCCAGTCCGTATGACCAGTGAAAGTAAAGATTTCCTTTCCGGTTTCTAGATCCCAAACTTTCACAGTTTTGTCGCCGGAACCCGAAACTACTAGCTTGCTATCCGGTGTAATTGCGATCGCTTTTACCCAATCTTTATGTCCCGAAATAGTGAAAATTTCCTGTCCGTTTTTGAGATTCCAGACTTTAATGCTGTTGTCTCCTGAACCGGAAATCGCTTTCGTACCATCTGCAGTCACTGCTACAGCATTTACCCAGTCATCGTGACCTGCAAAGGATAAATTTTCTTTGCCTGTTTCTAAGTGCCAAACTTTGAGAGTTTTGTCAGAGGAACCAGAAACTATCCGCTGCCCGTCGGGAGTAACAGCCACAGCATTCACTGGGGCGATGTGATTGGTAAAAGTGAAAAGTTCTTCTTTTGTTTCCAGATTCCAAACTTTCAGCGTTTTGTCGCCGGAAGCCGAAATTACCCGTTTGCCGTCGGGACTGACTGCCACAGCTTGAACGAAACTGCTGTGTTTTCCTAAAGTAAAAAGTTGCTTTCTTTCTGACAAACTCCAGACTTGAACAGTGCCGTCGTAACTGCCGGAAATTATTTGTTCGCCGTCGGGAGTAACTGCTACACTTTTTACCCAGTCTGCATGACCTGTGAGAGTAAAAAGTTCTTTTCCGGTTTCTAGGTTCCAGACTTTTATGCTGTTGTCTCCCGACCCGGAAATTAACCGTTTGCTATCAGGAGTTACTGCTACGGACTGGACAAAACTGCTGTGACCTTTGAAGTTAAAAATTACTTCCCTGGTTGTTAAATCCCAAACTTTAATACTGCCATCCCAAGAACCTGAAATTACTCGCTTGCCGTCGGGAGTTACTGCTACTGCTTCTACGGCAAAAGTATCGCCGGCAAAAGTAAATATTTCTTGTCCAGTTTCTAAATCCCAAATTTTAATCGTATTGTCCCAAGAACCGGAAATTACTTTAGTGCCGTCGGGCGTGACAGCTACAGCATTGACGTAGGTAAGATGACCTTTGAGGGTGGAAAGTTCTTCTCCTGTTTCTAAGTGCCAAATTTTGAGAGTGTGGTCGGAGGACGCAGAAATTGCCCGCTTGCCGTCGGGGGTGATTGCTACAGCCTGTACCCAGTCTGTATGTCCGGTGAGGGTACGCAACAATCTCCCGCCAGGAGGAGTAAAGCTGGGCGTTAGCGGTCGCAGCCAGGGGGTTGTTTGGTGTTTTGCCTGTGCTAGCAGTGCTTGAATTTCTGGACTTTCAAAGCACATCAAGCGGGCTATTAGTTGGGTGGCTAGTTGGCTTTTATCTGTGGCTAGAATGTGGGCAGACAGCCGAATTGCTTCTTGGATTAATTTGAGTAGGTCGGCTTTTTGGTCTGAGATAATAATATCTGGACTTGTTGCTAAATCGTAATCTTCTATTAGCGCCTGTACTCCCGATGCTGACAGCTTGGCTTTAATAAAATTGTAATCTGTTAGTAAGCTGTATAATTTTTCGGAGTCTGAAGTCGCTGCTAGCTGACTGGGCAATATTCCCAGGTAGTGCGTCTGTTCTGCGGGCTGCATTTTATCCAGCCCTTGTGTAAACTCGGTCATAAATTTACGGATGTGTTCTTTAAATGTATACGATCGCTAGCTGTACCCTACCGAAAACAGGGCTATTTCATTCTAAACAGCTTCTTCAAAACGTCTAGACCATAGCCCGCGAGCCGTTGTGCCTGTGCCATATTTGTTTCTCCAGCTTCTCGA